>DATHMJ010000498.1:0-2166 GCA_035487215.1 Gemmatimonadales bacterium | reverse complement strand
TGCCGCAACGGTGCTTGTGGGTCACTCCGTGGGTCGGGCCGATCCCGGTGCGGCGCGTCGCTTTGCCGGCGGCGCGCTCGCGGCCGGCGTGGCGTTCATGGCTACGATGGCGCTCTTGTTTACGCTATTTCCCGAGGCGATCGCGCGCATCTACTCGCAGGATGCCGCGGTCGTCGCGCTGGCGAGCACGCTCCTGCCGATTGCCGGCGCGTTCCAGATCTTCGACGGGACGCAGGTCGTCTCGATCGGAATCCTGCGGGGCTTGGCCGACACCCGGGCGCCGTTCGTGATCGCGGTGCTCGGCTTCTGGTTACTCGGTTTTCCCGTGAGCCTGTGGCTTGGCTTCCGAACGACGCTGGGACCGGCGGGGCTCTGGTGGGGGCTGGTCGTGGGGCTTGCGGCAGTGGCGGTGCTCCTCGTGCTTCGCACCCGAGCGCGGTTTCGGCGTCGGATCACCAGGGTGGTCATCGACCATAGCGGAGAGATGGAAGTGGCCTAGCGTTTCATCCTTCCTTCGACCGCCCCGAGCCCCCCGTCCACGACCAAGGCCAGAAGCGCGGCGGGGATCGCGCCCGAGAGAATCATCCGCGTATCCGACAGCGAAAGCCCCGCGACGATCGGGTCGCCCAAGCCGCCCGCGCCGATGAACGCCGCCAGGGTCGCCGTGCCGACGTTGATCACGGCCGCGGTGCGAATGCCCGCCATGATCACCGGGGCCGCGAGCGGTAGTCGCACGTAGCGCAGGATCTGCCTCGGCGTCATGCCGATCGCGAGCGCGGCGTTCACCGCATCCGGGTCCGCATGTCGCACACCGGTGTAGGTATTGCGAAGAATCGGATACAGCGAGTAGAGGAACAGCGCCACCAGCGCCGGCACCACCCCGATGCCGAGCAGCGGGATCATGAATGCGAGGAGCGCGATCCCCGGGATGGTCTGCAGCAGCCCGACGGCCCGGATCGTCGTCTCGGCCGCACCTTCCGTCCGCTCGAGCCCGAGGCCCAGCGGCACAGCCACCAAAACGGCTGCCGCGAGTGAAATCGCGACGAGCAGCAGGTGGCGGAGCGTGAGGCGAAGAACCAACGGCGCCTGGGCGACGACGTAAGCGCCGAGCGGTTGGCGCGCCGTCTCGGGCTGGGTCGACCGAGCGCGAGTGGGCCGCTCTCCTGACGAGGGTGTCCGATCGGACTGTCCCTCTCGTCCCAGTGCCAGCTCGCCCAGCGCGTCTGCGGCGACTCGCGCGATCGGCTCGTTGTCCACCTCCAGTCGCTGATTCAGCCGACGCATCGCGGTCTCGGTGAGTCGTCCGCTCAACTCCTCGAGTGCCAGCACGGCCTCCGGCTGTTCCCGCGGCAGGCGCGCGCCGACCAAGGCGGCCGCCTGATACGGTGGAAAGAACCGGCGATCGTCTGTGAGCACCACCAAGTCATACTTCGCGATGAAACCGTCGGTGGCGTAGCCGTCGATCACGTCCACCTTTCCCGCCGCCAGCGCCTGGTACTTCACCGCCGGTACCAACGCGTGAACGGCCCTGAAGCTGATGCCGTAGGCGTGACCGATTCCCGGCAGCCCGTCGGGGCGGCCGATGAAGTCGGGCGTCAATCCCGCCGTGAGACCGGGCGCTGCACGGGCGAGGTCCGACAACGTCGCCAGCCCGAGGCGTTGGGCCGTTTCCCGGCGGACCGCGATCGCGTAGGTGTTCTCGAAGCCGAGTGGAGGAAGCCACCGGATGCTCCAGCGGCGGGCGAACTCGCTGGCCACCCGGGCGAACGCCTCGCGCGGGTCGGCCACCGGTTGCTCGTGCAGGATCGCGGTGAGTCCGGTGCCCGTGTACTCCGGGTAGACGTCGATCGCGCCGGTGCGGAGCGCTTCGAACGCCAGCTCCGTTGCGCCGAGTCCGGGACGTCGCTCGACGCGGAACCCCCGGGCCTCCAACAGCTGGGCAAACATTTCGGCCAGGAGATACGACTCGCCGAACGGCTTGGACGCGACGACGACAGGGCGACTCGAGGGCGCTTGAGCAGCCGCGCCTCCGACCAGCGGCGCCAGCAGCCCAGCGACGATGCAGGCCGCCGGCCAGAGCCGGTCCCGCGGCGCCGCTTTCATTCTTCTCTCACCCGCGCCCGCGCGAGCAGCTCGGCCACGTACGGTGTCGACGGCGATTTCAGT
>DATHMJ010000497.1:0-7360 GCA_035487215.1 Gemmatimonadales bacterium | reverse complement strand
ATAACATCTCCGGACAGACCGCAGGTCGAACAGTCACCTCAGCCGGGCTCGCCGGAGAGGCAGTATGCTGCACTTTGCACTTTTCTCTTAGCACCGGACAGCGATGCGGCCGGTGTAGTCAATGCGACTCAGAAAGATCGGCTCGCACGTTTTCTCAAAATATTCGTCGACAGCCAGCCGCGCACCGTGCCAGTGGCCATAGTCATCGATTATCAAAATACCGCCGGAAGACAAGCGAGGGAAGAGGTGAATGAGTTCGTGGCGCGTGGACTCGTACCAGTCGGTGTCGAGCCGGAGCATGCTCACCTGCTGCGGCGCCTGGGCCGGCAGCGTATCCTCGACCTTCCCCTTCACGAAATGCACCCGCGCCGGGTCGTAGCCCGTGCCGAGCACTGCCTGCCGCACCTCCTCCAGCGAGACGTACAGCCAGCTGCGGCCGTCCGGCTGCCTGCCGGCGGCGACCTTCGACGCCCCGGCGCGGCCCGCGAAGTCCACGTCCTGCGCGGTAGGGGACGGCATGCCTTCGAAAGTGTCGAAGAGGTAGAGGTCGCGAGATTGGTCGCCTAGCCGGAGCAGCGTCAACGCGATGGCCATCATGCTCCCGCCCCGCCACACCCCGCACTCGACGATGTCGCCGGGGATTCCGTGCCGGATGACGTGTTCGGTCGCCCGGGCGCACATGTAGACCGACCCGGGCAGCGTCATCGTGTAGGGCTCCACGCGCTCGAGGAGGGCGACGTCCTCGGGCGAGAAATCGAACGGGACGCGACGGTTGAGCTGCCAGCCCGCCGATTTGAGCAACCGCTTGAGGATCTGGCGCATGCCCTGCGCGATTCCTGGGTGGGCGACGGAGCGAAGCTACCGGACCCCCGATGGACGAGCAAGCGGCGACCGGCTTGACGCCTCGGGCTCGTTGCATAACATTTCACCATCATGATTAGCCTGCTCGCCCCGGTCGCCGTCAACCTTATTCTCGTCCGCCCTCTGGGAGCGACCGGGTAACGCAAGCGCGCATCTGAACTGAACCCGGCCCGCTCCCAAGAGGAGCGGGCTTTTTGTTGCCCCACCGCCGGCCTCTCCGGCCGGGTCGTGGGCTATCCCAACGGAGGCACCATGGCCGAATCCGGGCAGCGGATCCGTCCGGCCGGTTCCCGATCCCCGAGCGCCCACGCGGCGACCAGCGGGGCCCCCCTCGATCCCTATCGTGCCCACGACGCCTGCGGCACCGGGTTCGTCGCCCGGGCGTCCGGCGTGCGGTCGCACGAAGTGGTGACCATGGCCCTCGAGGCGGTCGCGCGGGTGGCGCACCGAGGAGCGGCATCCACCGACAACTCGGGGGACGGGGCGGGTCTCCTCACCCAGATCCCCCATCGCCTCTTCTTCCGGGATGCCTACCGCCTCGGCTTGAGACTCCAGCCGGGGCGGCCGTTTGGAGTGGGGGCCTTCTTCCTTCCGGCCGATGCCGCGGGCTTGGGCCGAGCGGTCGGACTCATCGAGCAGGTGCTCACCCACGACGGGATCCCGTTCCTCGGCTGGCGGGACGTACCGGTCAACCCCGCCGCGCTCGGGCCGACGGCCCGGGCGTCCTGCCCCGCCATTCGCCAGGCGTTTGTCGGCATGCCGGCGGGCGTGAGCGACGATGAGACGTGGGAGCGCGCGCTGTACCTCGCCCGACGCGAGATGGAGCGCCGCGCGGCCGACGCAGGGCTGACCAACTTTTACGTCTGCTCGTTCTCCTGCCGCACCATCGTGTACAAGGCGCTGCTGGCCGGGACCCAGTTGCCGGTGTTCTACACCGACTTCAGATACCCGGAGTACGAGGCGGCGATCGCCGTCTTCCATCAACGCTACTCGACCAACACGCTCCCCAGCTGGCCGCTGGCCCAGCCGTTCCGGCTGCTGGCGCACAACGGCGAGATCAACACGCTGTGGGGCAATCGCAACGCCATGGCGATGCGCCAGCCCATGCTCGAATCCCCGCTCTGGGGGCGGCTAGTCGAGCGCATTCGGGACGTCATCTGGGCGGAGGGCAGCGACTCGGCGAGCCTGGACAACGCGATGGAGCTGTTCGTGCGCTCGGGTCGAGACCCGGTCCACACGCTCATGATGATGATCCCACAAGCGTGGGAGAAGTACCCTGACCTGCATCCGTCGATCAAAGCGTTCTACGAGTATCACCAGTGCGTGCATGAGCCGTGGGACGGCCCGGCCGCGGCCGCTTTCAGCGACGGCGTCCTGGCCGGCGCGATCGTGGACCGGAACGGCCTTCGCCCGTGCCGCTACAAGGTCCGCAACGACGGGCTGGTTGCCGCGGGATCTGAAGTCGGCCTCGTCGATTTCGATCCGCACGATGTGGTCGAGAGCGGTAAGGTCGGGCCGGGCGAGGTGCTCGTGGTCGATACGAGGCGGGGCGAGGTCGTCCGCAACCTGGACGCCAAGCTCGAGGTCGCTGGCCGGCGGCCTTACGCGCGGTGGGTCGCGCGTTACATGGCTCGGCTCGAGCCCGACGCGTCGCGCGTGCCGGCGGGCCCGGCACTCGAAGACCTGGACCGGATGCAACGCGCATTCGGCTACGGTTTCGAAGACCTGCGCTACGCGCTGGAGCCGATGGGAGCGGGCGGCGCCGACGCGGTCTGGAGCATGGGCGACGACACGCCCATTCCGCCACTCGCCAAGCAGGCGCCCAACGTCTACGCCTACTTCCGGCAGCGCTTCGCGCAGGTGACCAATCCGCCGATCGACTCGCTGCGCGAAACGATGGTCATGTCGCTCCGGGTGCACCTGGGCCGGCGTGGGTCGCCGCTGCTGGAGCGACCCAGCTACGCCCGCATGCTGCGCATCGAGCACCCCATCATGCTGCCCGAGGAAATGGCCGCCCTGCACAATGTGGCCGGCTTTTCGACCGTGACCATCGATGCCCTATGGGATCCCGCCGCGGGCCCCGAAGGCTTGTACCCCGCGCTCGTCAGCCTGAGGCGCGCGGCCGAGCGCGCCGTGCGCCGGGGCGCGCGAATTCTGGTGATCAGCGATCGGGCCGCCGGCGAGCCCCGGGCGGCCATCCCCATGCTCCTCGCGGTCGGCGCCGTGCGCCAACATCTGGTCGAGCGTGGCCTCCGCGCGCGGGTCGGACTCGTCGCCGAAGCGGGCGACGCGCTCGATATCCACCACTTCGCCGCCCTCTTCGGCTACGGCGCCGAGGCCGTGCATCCCTGGCTGGCCCTGGCGAGCATCGACGGGCTGTTCGCCGCGGACACCCAGGAGCATCGGCGAGGCGACACCGCGGACACCACCCGGCCCACGCCGGCCGAGGCCCGTCTTCGGTTCCGGAGCGCCGCCGAGAAGGGGCTGCTCAAGATCCTGTCGAAGATGGGGATCTCCACCCTGTCCTCGTACTGCGGCGCCCAGACATTCGAGGCCCTCGGCCTCGGCGCCGAGGTCGTGGACACCTGCTTCGCGGGCACCGCCTCGCCGATCGGCGGCATCGGGTTCGAGGAGGTCGCCGACGACGTGCTGCTCCGCCACCGCGCCGCCTATGCACCGGCCGCGGAGACCGCCAGCGCGCTGCCGGATTTCGGTCGCGTACGCTTCCGAAAGGAGGGTGAGGACCACGGGTGGGCCCCGCCCATCGTGGTGGCGCTCCAACAGGCGGTGAAGGCCGGGACCCAGGAAGCCTACGCGGCGTACCTCACCAAGAACGGCTATCGCCGCCCGGCCGGCCCACGGGACCTCTTGGCCATTCGGGCCGGGGCACCGGTCCCGATCGAGGAAGTCGAGCCGGTCGAGGCGATTCGCCGGCGGTTCATTTCGTCCGCGATGTCGCTGGGTGCCCTGTCGCCCGAGGCGCACGCGGTCCTCTCCGTCGGCATGAACCGGATGGGCGCCAGGTCCAACTCGGGCGAAGGGGGTGAGGACCCGGCGACCTACCGCACGCTGGACAACGGCGACCGGTTGGATAACCGCATCAAGCAGGTGGCGTCGGCCCGTTTCGGCGTGACGGCCGAGTATCTCGTCCGCGCGGAGGAGTTGGAAATCAAGATCGTGCAAGGCGCCAAGCCGGGCGAAGGCGGGCAGCTCCCCGGCCACAAGGTCACCGAGCTGATCGCGCGCCTGCGCCATGCGGTACCGGGAATTCAGCTCATTTCGCCGCCGCCGCATCACGACATCTACTCGATCGAGGACCTGGCCCAGCTCATCCACGACCTCAAGACGGTGAATCCGGCCGCGCGGGTGGGGGTCAAGCTCGTGGCCGAGGCCGGGGTCGGCACCGTGGCCGCCGGAGTGGCGAAGGCCTACGCCGATTACGTCCTCATCGCCGGGCACAACGGCGGTACCGGCGCGTCGCCGCTGTCATCCATCAAACACGCCGGCTCGCCCTGGGAATTGGGCCTGGCAGAGGCACAAGCCACGCTGGTCCGCAACGGACTGCGTCACCGAATCGAGGTCCGCACCGACGGGGGCCTCAAGACCGGGCGAGACGTCGTCATCGCGGCGCTCCTCGGTGCCGAGGCCTTTGGCTTCGGGACGGCCGCACTCGTAGCCATCGGGTGCGCCATGGCGCGGCAATGCCACCTCAACACCTGTCCGACCGGCGTGGCCACTCAACGGCCCGACCTCCGGGCCAAGTTCAAGGGAACGGCCGAGCAGGTGATCACATACTTCACGCTGCTCGCGGAGGAGGTCCGGGAGATCCTGGCATCCATGGGCTTCCGCTCGCTGGACGAGATCGTCGGACGGAACGACCTGCTGGAGCGGGTGGAGCGTCCGGAAGTTCCCCGCGCGCAGATGTTGGATCTGTCGATGCTGTTGACCGCACCGGAGGAAGGCGGGTCAGTCACGCCCCGGCACCGGACGCAGGCCCGCAACGATCGGCCGGGCATGACCTGCCTCGACGACGAGATTCTGCAGGAATTGGAGCCGTATCTCGAGAGCGGCCTGCCGTTCACCGGCAACTACGAGATCCGCAACCACCATCTCGCGGCCGGAGGCCGCATAGCCGGGGTGATCGCCTCGCGCTTTGGCGACGTCGGGCTTCCGGAAGGCCAGATCCGGCTCCGCTTCCGCGGACCCGCCGGCCAGAGTTTCGGCGCGTTCATCACCCCCGGGATGCATCTCGATCTCGAGGGCGAGGCCAACGACTACGTGGGCAAAGGTTTGAGCGGAGGGGAGATCACGATCCGGGCGTATCGCCGAGCGGCGTACGCCGACGCGACCCACCTGCATCTCATCCTCGGCAACACGGTGCTCTACGGGGCAACCGCGGGGAAGCTGTTTGCCGCGGGCCAGGCCGGTGACCGGTTCGCCGTCCGAAACTCGGGAGCCATCGCGGTGATCGAAGGCGCGGGCAACCACTGCTGCGAGTACATGACGGCCGGCATTGTCGTGGTCCTCGGACGGGCGGGCCGCAATCTCGGCGCCGGCATGTCGAATGGCGTGGCGTACGTGCTGGATGAGAGCCGCACGCTTCATGAACGGGTGAACTTCGACATGGTCGAGCTGGCGGAGCTGGACGGCCAGGACGAGGAAGTCTTGCGGCGCCTGGTACGCGAGCACGAAGAAAAGACCACGAGCCCGCGCGCGCGCACGTTGTTGGTGGAGTGGGCCCGTTACCTGCCGCTGTTCCGCAAGGTGTCACCCAAGGGGGCGGAGGCGTTCATCGCGGCGACGCGCACCGCGTATCTCCAGGGATTCGCGCCCGAACCGGAGCCCGTGCTCGCCCGAAGGAGCGCGTAGCCGTTAGCTTCCGGGCGCCATGGTCCGGCGCTCCCATGCTTGGCTCCTCCTCGCAGGTCTCCTCGGCGCGATCCCCCACGGGGTCCGGGCCCAAGGCTCGGCTACGCAGATCGGGCTCGAGCTGGGGTACTCGCGCGCCCGGTTCCAACCGGTCGGCGTACTGGACGAGTCCCGCGACGGGAGCCTGGTCGCCGGATTCTTGTCCCGGCGGATCGCCGGTCCGCTGAGCGGCCAGATCGAGTTGATGTTTTCCCGAAAGGGGGGCGGGCTCACCGCGGTCGGCCCGAACGGGACGATCTCGGGCACGGTGCAGCTGGTCTATGTCGAAGTGCCGGTGTTGGCCCGGCTCGCGATACCCGTCGGCCGCTTGCGGCCGGTGTTGGTGGGCGGCGGGGCGCTCGCCATCTCGGTTGGCTGCGAGGTTCAAGCCGAGGCGGCAGACAACATCGAGCAGCAGCGGTGCGACAGCGACTCGACCGTCTCGCTGGCCGGGACCGACTTCAGCGCGGTGGTGGGTGGCGGGGTCGAGTACGCGATGCGCGCCGCCACGCTACGGCTGGAGGTTCGACGGATTCTGGGACTGCGCGATATCGCCGCCGGCGAAGGGCTGAAGAACCGGGTCTGGGCGGTGCTCTTGGGCATCACGTTCTAAAACCCGCCACGGCAATTCCCCCGAATCCGACCAGGAGCAAGCCCGCGACCCAGTTCACCGCCCGCAGCGCCCCCACCCCGATCGAGCCACGCAGCAGGCCGACCCCGCCACTCAGCAGCGCCCACCAGAGCATCGAGCCCAGGAATACCGCGGTAACCAGACTCAGTCCGGCAGCCGGTCCGGCTACGCCGTTGGCCAGGCCGAGTCCGGCAAATGCGGCCGCAAACGAGAGGATCGTCATCGGATTGGTGATGGTCAGGAGAAGCGTGGATCCGTAGGCGGCCCAGAGGCGCGGAGCCTCGCCCTCGGCGGCCGCCGAGGTTGCCGGCCGCGCGAGCAGGGTCCGGATGCCGAACCCACAGAGGAAGAGGCCGCCTCCCAAGCGCAGCAGGTCGGCATGGGCCACCAGCGCGTCCTTCGCGGCGGTGAGACCGAGCGCGGCGATCGACCCGTAGGCCGCGTCGGCCGTGGCCGCGCCGAGCCCCGACGCGAATCCGGTCCGTGGTCCGGCCGCGAGCGTGCGGCGGATGACCAGCACGCCGATCGGGCCGACCGGGGCCGCGACCGCGAATCCCAGCAGGAATCCGCGCTCGAGCAGGCCAAGCTCCATTGGAGTCAGTCCCGCGCCTCGAGCGGCGGAAGCCGGACCGATTCCTTCTCCGATCGCAGCACCACCAGCGTCCGGGTTCGCACCACACCTGGGCCGCCCTTGAGCTGCTCGCTGAGCAACCGGTCGAGATCGGCGGGGCCCCGGCAGCGCACTTTGAGGAGGTAGTCGTCGTCGCCGGTGACGTGGTGACACTCCTGCACCTCGGCGAGTGCCGCCACGCGCGCGAGGAAGGCGCGACGATGGTGCGGTGTTTCGAGCGTGACCGAGACGAAGGCGGCCAGCGGAAAGCCGGCGGGCTCAGGAGCCACCAGCGCCGAGTACCCCCGGATGATGCCGTTTTCTTCGAGCCGTCGCACGCGCTCCGCGAC
>DATHMJ010000496.1:0-8604 GCA_035487215.1 Gemmatimonadales bacterium | reverse complement strand
CCCAGATCGCGTCCATCCTGAAAACCCGTCCCGAGCGGCTCTACGATCTCGTGGTGCAGGTGGCGCTCATCCGACCCGGCCCCATTCAGGCCCGCTTCGTCAATCCGTACACCATGCGCCGCCGTGGGCTCGAGCCGGTGACCTACCGGCATCGGCTCCTCGAGCCGATTCTCGCGCGCACCCAGGGTCTGCCGATTTTCCAGGAACAGGCCATGGCGATCGCGATGGCACTGGGGCAGTACAGTGCCGCGGAAGCCGACTCGCTCCGTCGGACCATGGGACATCAGCGAAAGCGGCATCGCCTGGTCCAGGAGCTGACCCGGTTGCGCGAGCGGATGATCGAGCGCGGCATCGATCCTCCGGTAGCGGCGGCGGTGGCGCAAGACTTGGAGAGCTTCGGCAGCTACGGCTTTCCCGAGTCACACGCGTGGAGTTTCGCGCTCATCGCCTATGCCACGGCGTGGCTCAAGCGCCACCATCCGGCGGAGTTCTTCATGGGACTCCTCAATTCCTGGCCGATGGGGTTCTATCCCCCCGCCACGCTGGTGAACGATGCCCGGCGTCAGGGCGTCGACGTGCGGGGTCCGTGTCTTCGCGACGGCGATTGGGAGTGCACGGTGGAGGAAACCGCGGATGCCGCGCATCCGGCGCTCCGAATCGGGTGGCGGCACGTGCGCGGCGTGGGCGATCGGGCCATCGAGCGCCTGGCCGCGGCGCGGGCCGCCGGACCATTCGGCTCGATCGCCGACGTGGTGCGCCGCGCCGCGCTCAACCGCGCCGAAGCACTCGGTCTCGCCCGCGCCGGGGCATTCGGCGCCTGGGAGCCGGACCGACGGCACGCCGCCTGGGAGGCGATCGGCGTCGCGGGCGACGATCTGCCGCTCGCGCCCGTCCGGCGCACACGCCACAGTCCCCGCGCCATGCGGCGCGACGAGCTGATTTACCTCGACTATCTCGCGACCGGCATGAGCCTGAACGGACATCCGATGGAGCACGTTCGCGAGCGGCTCAAGCAAGGTGGCGCGCTCGACAGCCGGGACCTGCTGAGCCTCGAGGGCGGTGAGCACGTCGTCGTCGGCGGGCTCGTCACCGTCCGCCAACGTCCCGAGACGGCCGGCGGCACCATCTTTCTCCTTCTCGAAGACGAGCACGGCTTCATTAATGTGGTGGTGCCGAACAAGCTGGTGGAGCCCAACCGGGAGGTCGTAAAATTCGCGCTCTTCGTGTTGGTGGAGGGACGCTTCGAGCGGGATGGGCCCGTGATGAACGTCGTGGGCCAAAAGTTTCGCAAGCTTGCCGTGCGGGAGCTCACCTACGCCAGCCGTGACTTCCACTGACGCGCCCGACCCCGCCGAGCTTGCCCGTCTCGCCACCGCGCTTCCCGGGGCGATCAAGTTCGGAGCGTCGTCCTGGAACTACCCCGGCTGGAAAGGCCTGGTGTACCACCGCGACTACCGGGGCAAGGGCGCGTCGGCCGCCATGCTGGAGGAGTACGCGCGCTTCCCGCTCTTCCGCACGGTCGGCATCGACTCGAGCTTCTACGCCCCGCCCACCGAAGAAGTCCTTCGCGCATGGGCCGACCCGCTGCCGCCCGGGTTCCCCTGTGTCAGCAAGGTCTGGCAGCAGATCACCGTTCACACGTGGACCAAGGCCCAGGACCGGGACAAGGCCGGCAAAACCAATCCCGATTTTCTGAATCCGGACGTCTTCATGGAGTCGGTCTACCAACCGTACCGAGCCTGGTTCGCCGACCACACCGGTCCGTTGGTGTTCGAGTTCCAGCAGATCGCGCGCAGTCGCGGCATGACGCCGGCACGCTTCGTGGAGATGCTCGACGCGTTCTTCGCGGCCCTGCCACGTGATGCGCCGTACGCGGTGGAGGTCCGGAACGACGAATTCCTGACGCCCGCGTACTTCGCGGTGCTGCGCGGACACGGCGTCGCGCACGTACTCAACAACTGGACTCGCATGCCCACCATCGGCGAGCAGCTCGACCTACCCGGCGTGCTCACCGGCCCGTTTCTCGTTGCCCGGGCTCTGTTGCGCATCGGGCGCACGTACGAGCAGGCGGTAGACGCCTTCGCGCCTTACGACCGGATTCGTGAGCCCAACCCGGGCCTTCGTCGAGATCTCGTGCGGGTGGCCCGCACGGCGATCGAGACCCGCCTGCCGGCCTACATCCTGGTGAACAATCGGGTGGAAGGGAGTGCGCCGCTGACCGTGGTGGAGGTGGTTCGCTTGTTCGAAGGGGTCGCGACGTGACGCGGGTGGCGCGCTATTCGGCCTGGACGAATGCCCGCACCGGAAACGAGCCGAAGCCCGCCACCTTGGGCGGCACGGCGTAGAACGCAAGCCTGCGTCTTGGCAACCCGGTCAGGTTGCACATGTGCTCGACGATCGGGATCTCGGCGCCAAGAAGAATGGAGTGCGCCGGGCGAGCCCAGTCGTCCAGGTTGTCGATGTTGACGGAATCGATTCCGACGAGCGCGGCGCCGGCATCCCGCAAGCGCTCGCACGCCTCCGCCGTCAGGAACGGATTGTCCCGCCCGTAGCGATCGGTTCGCCAATACCGGTCCCACCCGGTTGCCACCAGGACGGCGCGCCCACGAACCTCCATGTGCTCGAACGCGCTCCAACCGATCGCTCGCGCCGACCCCCCCGCCGCCCCCGCGTCCGGCACCTGCACCACCACCGCATCCAGACCGGCCAGCTTCTCGAGGCCCAGCGCCGCGAGGTCCTTCCCTTCCGCGTATCGATGGAACGGGCTGTCGAGATAGGTGCCGGTGTTCGCCACCATCTCGATCTTCCCGATCTGGAATTCCGCACCCGCGGCGTACTTCGCCCGCGAGGCTTCGCGGCTCAGGTAGTCGCAGATCAACGGCGCGGGAAGTCCGGGATACGTGGTCATCCCGTGTTCGACGGTGTGGGAGAGGTCGATCAACACGGAGGGTCTTGCGGGTCGATCAGCGCGCGGAGAGCGTGCGCAGCTCGGCGTCCAGCCCGGCGGCCTGACAGATGCGAGCCAGCGTCTCGCCCACCTTGTTGTTCGGTGTCGAGGCGCCGGCCGTGATGCCGATGAGCCGCGCGTCGCCGAGCCAACCGGTGTCGGTCCGCTCGTGCTTGGCACCGACGGGCTGGTGGCGGATCGTTCCCGCGGCAGGATCGACACCCTCCGCGTCCTCGATATGGAACGTTCGCACGCCCTTCGAGTTGACGAGCGCGGCCAGGTGACACGTGTTGCTCGAGTTGTATCCGCCGACGACGACCATGACGTCGAGGGGCTCTTCGATCAGCTTGAGGACCGCGTCCTGCCGTTCCTGTGTCGCGGAGCAGATCGTGTCGAATGTGCGGAAATGATCGGCGAGCGCGGCAGGGCCGTAGCGGCGCTCCATGCTCTTCCGGAACTCCTCCGCGATCGCGAGCGACTCTCCCGAGAGCATGGTCGTCTGATTCGCGAGCCCGACCTTGGTGAGGTCGACCGCGAAGTCGAACCCCGGCGACACGGCCCGGGCGAAGTGCTCGGCGAGCGCAGCGGAGTCGCCGCCCTGCTCGATGAAATCGCACACCGCGCGAGCCTCCGCCATGTTGAGCACGACCAGATGGCGGCCGCCGGGGTACTTGCTCACCTGGCTCGCGGTCGCCTTGGTCTCCTCGTGCCAATGCTTGCCATGGATGATCGCGGTGTAGCCGTCGCGGGCGTAGGCGTCGACCCGTTTCCACACGTTCAAGACGGAGCCGCAGGTAGTGTCTACCATCACGGAGCCGATCGCGCGCAGCCGCTCGAAGTCCTGAATCGTGACCCCGAACGCGGGCATGATCACCACGTCCTCGGGCGTGAGGGAGTCGAAGTCGAACTCCCCGCTGGTGCCGTGCGAAAGAAATTCGATCCCCATGTCGCGGAGCTTCTGATTGACGTGGGGATTGTGGATGATTTCACCGGCAAGAAAGAGCCGGCGCTCGGGGAACTTGTGGCGGGTCTCGTAGGCGTAGTCCACCGCCCGGTCCACCCCGTAGCAGAAGCCGAACTCGCGCGCCAACCGGAAGGTGAGCGGCCCGACGCTCAGCTGGTGGTCGTTCGCGCGCAGCAGCTCCACCACTTCGCTGTGGTAGTCTCGACTTCGCTGGGCTTCGATGGCCCCCTTGAGGCCGAAGCCCTTTCGGAAGTAGGTGGACTCCATGCGCCTAACTTACACCCGCAATCGGACGCCGGCCGAGCGCCGGTCGGCATCCGTCGCGGTCGGGATCCGTAGCGGCGGGCATCAGCTCGGGCACGACCCGCCGCCCGGCGCCAGCGGAATCGCCGAGAAGCGCCCGATCAGCGTGATGGTCCCCGCGGGCACGCTGGCGGCCTTGGCCTGAGACTCGAACCGCCCCCACACCCGGCCGTCCGCAACCCGCTCGAGCGTGAGCGTGCCACTCTCGCTCTGGTACCCCACGACCGTCGAAGACCCGAGCAACCGAAGCGCGACGGCGCTCGCGGGCGCCGAAGCGCGGGCCTTGGCCGGTTCCACGATGGGATAGTGCCCGGCCTTGAGCGAGTCCGATGGGTGAAGCAGGACGGCCACGCCGGTGTCGGCCTTCGTTGCGGTGAGCTGCGCGATCCTCGCGTCCTGGCACCACATCGCCGTGGCGGTGGCGCGGATGCGCCCCCGCTCGGAGCCGGTCCAGGCGGCCTCGAACCTCGGGCCGAGGCCGCCGACGGACCCGCAACCTGTCAACGCCAGCAGGAGCAGTATGCCGCGCGGCGGCATTCTTCGGATCACCGTACGGCCCCGACCACGAGATCGAACCGGAGCCGCGCTACGTCGGGTGACAACCGGCGACTCAGGTCGAACCGCAACGCGCCACGGAAAAACGAGAGCCCGACTCCGGCCCCGGCGAGCGCCTGGGTGCTGAACAGGCCGTCGGCGGCGCCGGCCTGACCGGCGTCGGCAAAGAACACAGGACGAACCCGGCCCGGCAGTGGAGCGATGTCGAGTTGCGCCGACCAGAACGCCTGACCCACCACCGTGCCGTAGTCGAAGCCCCTCACGGTGTTGAGACCGCCGAGTCGAAAGGCGGATTGGGGCAAGAGCGGCAACGACGCGATCCCGGCCTTCGCCCGAAGCGTGAGGCCCGCCTTTCCCCCAACGTCCCGGCGCAGCTCGCCCCAGCCGCGCACCGTGGTCGTGCCCACACCCCCCAGAATGTCGGCGGCGAGCGCCCAACGGGTACGGCCGTTGTAGGCCAGCCGCGCCGTGCCCCCCGCGAACGTGCCCTCGGTGATCGGGGGATTGGGTGGGAAGATCCCCCGGCCGCCAAGAAAATCGTTCACGTCGGAAGTCGCCTGGGTGATGACCGACCGCTCCCGCTCCACCCGGCCGCTCACCGACAGCTCCCATCCGATACCGACCGACGTCTCGAATGACGCGGACCCCCCGGTCACGAGCGCGTAGTCGGCATCGTCGTGGGCCGCGAAGATCGCGTTCAGCGTGTTCCCGACCGAAGGCCCTCGTCCGAGCGGATCGACGCTCGCCACCTCGCGGTAGCCACTGATCCGCAGGCGACCGCCCGGGGCGTCCCGGATGAGCGAGAGGCTGCCGGTCACGCGCTCGTTGGAGAACCCGTAGCGCACTGTCGCCTGGAGGTCGGTGAACTCGAGGCCCGGTACCCGCACGTGGTAGCCGAGGCCGAGCGAATAGCCCTGCACCCGATCGTAACGAACCGCATCGGCCAGGCGCTCGTAACCGAAGCCACTCCCTCGGGCGCCGGTCAGCTCATCGGGAAGGGAGTCGCTCATCCGCGCCAGCGTGGCCGCGACGTCCCGCAGCCGCACCCGGTCGCCCTGGTCCAGCGCCAGCTCCAGCGAGTCGTCCCAGGCCGCGTATCGCGCGAGCGAGTCGTTGGGCGGCCGGTGCAGCTCATAGCGCCCCCCCGGCCAGCGATCGGCATAGTCCCAGGACCGCGTGCGCGTCGCCTCCACGTTCTGTTGCCGGCGCTCGGCGCGAAGCGAATCGCGCCGCAACCGTCGCACCACTCGAAGCGAGTCCCACGGCAAGGTCGTGTCGGGCAACGCGAGCGTGAACGCGATCGGCGTTCCGGTGTTGAGCTGGTAGTCGCTGAACGTCGTCACCGCCTCGAAGGGGATGACGATGTCGTTGAGGATGGGAATTTGAAGCCGGCCGGCGATGGACTGGCGATAGGGCATCCAGAATTTTCCATCCTGGAGCGCGTATTCGAGGTCGGCGTCGACACTCACGATCCGATTCGCGATCGCGTTGATCCGCCTCGCCGACGCCTCGCTCCGCCGGCCCGCTCGCGAGCGGACGAAGAGACCCGTGCCGACGTAGCGGAACGTGAGCCGCACCACCTCGGCCGACGCCGCGTCGATCCAGAGGCGTCCCGCTACCAGCGCCGGACCGGTCCGCGCGGGAACGACGTCCACCACATAAATCCGGATCGATTCGCCCCCTGGGGTCGCGACCGTGATGCTGTCGCGCAGGGCGTAGCGATACCAATCCGGGCCGGTCGCGGCGAGGGGATGGAGGGCCGCGGTGGCGGGGAAACGATCGCTGAAGAAGCGGACCGAGTCCCCGATGCCGCGAGGCACAAACCACGGGCGATAAAAGACGCTGGAGAAGTCCCAATCCGGATCGCGCGTGCGAAACCGGCGGCCGATCACGTCAACCCGAAGGTCGTTCGGGCGCTGCCACGCGACCAGCGCTTCCTGCTCCTCGATGGCCGTCACCGGTATCTGCGCCCAGCGCCGGCGGCCGAGACTGACGGACAGCCGGTAGCGCAAGCGCGCCCGGTAGTCCACGACCGCGGTATCCTGCGCCCGATGACGCGCCATCGCCCGCTCGATGATCGAGCGGGTCAGAGGCGTTGCGAACGGGGATGTAGTGTCGGAGCTTGCGGCGGATTGAGTGAGGAGAAGGAGTGTCAGGAGGCTTGCGACCATTTGCTCCGGCCGTCGCGATGCAGTCCGTAGGCCTTAAGGCGGCGCCAGAGAGTGGTCCGACTGATTCCCAGATGACGGGCAGTCTCCGCCAGCCTCCACCCGTGCGCGTCCAGCGTCTTGACGATAGCCTCTTTCTCCCTCGCCGCCAACGTGGTCGGACCCGCGATGCCGGGCACGAACATGGCCTCACCCAGCTCCATGCTGCCGATTCGGAGCGTGCGGAGGCGCCCGCCAAGGGCCGCGAGCCGAGGCTGGAGATCGGGCGCCCCCTCCGACAAATCCCAGTCCTTCAGGGCCTCGCGAGCGGGGTCATTGGCGTACAGGATCCGGCCGTCGCGATCGAACACCACGACCCCCTCACTAAACCCGTCCAGAACCGCTTTGGCCAGCGGAGAGAACACCGACGGCAGCTTATCGAGCGAGATAGTCTCTGTCATGCAAGAAGATACGTGGTTGGATTGGTGAAAGTTTCAATCCGCTACGTCGCCCCGCAAGCCCCGCTTTCGCCTCGGGCTCAAGTGACTACCATTCAGGCGCCTGAAGCGATCCCCGAGCGATTCCGAGCGTGAAAACCTCTTCCCTTAGCAGGACGCGCGCCTCCGACCGGGGTGCACATCTTCCCCTCGCCATCGGCATCGCCGTCGTCGGCTTTTTCATGCTTGTCGGCGGCCTCGGCCTCGTCGCCGGGCGTGTCCGGTCGGGCGCCGAGGGACGGGCGCTCCTTTGGCTGACGCTCGAAGGAGCGCTCTTCTGGGCCTGCGGCGTCGCGACGTTTTTCCGCGCGCGCCGGTCGCCGGCGGCGTTGCCCTTCCTCATCCAGGCCGTGGGCTGGTCGACCTACTTCGGCCTGGCCCCGCTGCTGCCGCCCTCGGGGCTCCCCCCGGCCGGACTGTTCGCCATCTACGGCCTCGGCTCCTACGTCCAGGCGCCGTCTCTGATCCATTTGGCGCTCGCGCTGGCGTGGCCCCACCGGGAAGACCGCTGGAAGACCCCGATCCTGGCATGGTACGCCTTGCACGCTCTCTTGCTCGTCCTGGCGGTGGGCGCGGCTCTGACGAGCGCGGAGTCGAGCTTTGCCTTCGTGGACGAGGTGCTGCGCGGGACGCTCAACCTCACCGCCTTCCTGCTGTCGCTCGCCGCCCTCATCTGGGCTCGACAGGCTCTTCCACTTTCGCCCCAGGGGCGACGGACCCTGGACCTTGCGGCGGCCGCCATCTTCTTGGGTTTGGCGCCGGGATGGTCCGCATCGGTGGTGCCCGCCCTCGGCGAACCGATTCTCCCGGATCTCACGCCGGCGGCCGCCTTTGCGGTGCTCCTGCCGGTCGGCCTCGCGTTGGCCATCGTCCGGAATCCGCTCTTTGACGATGGCCGGCTCGCACTGGAGGCTCGCGAGCTTCAGATCCGGCTTCTCCTGGAGCGGAATCTCGAAACCGCGTCGCAGGACCTGGCCCAACATCTTCGCGAGCTGTTCAGTGCGACCGGCGTTCTCATTCGAGTGCTGGACGGAGAGGCGCCACGGGTTCTTGCGGCAGCCGGTGAGACCCCGGACGGTTGGGCTACCGCGCCACTCGCGGTCGGCGTGCAGGTGACCAGTGACCCGCCCTCCCTCGGCTTTCCCCTCGCGGACGAGCGTGGTCCGATCGGTGAGATTCGGCTCGCGGGCC
>DATHMJ010000495.1:0-7403 GCA_035487215.1 Gemmatimonadales bacterium | reverse complement strand
GCCAGGATGACGCGCACGCCCCGATCGGCGAGGGCGGTCGCGACTCGGACGATGCCGTGATCGAGGAACTGCGCCTCATCCACCGCCACCAGCTCGGTCTCCGACTGCGTGAGCCGGAAGATCTCCGCGGCGGAATCGATGGGCGTGGCGTCGAACTCCGCGCCATCGTGGCTGGAGACGCTGTAGAGGCCGGCATACCGGCTGTCGAAGTGGGACTTGAACACCTGGACCTTGCGTCGGGCGATCACGGCGCGACGTACACGACGGATCAACTCTTCGCTCTTGCCGGCGAACATGACGCCGGCGATCACTTCGATCGAGCCGGGGCGGGGTTCCTTGCCCATGACCGCTCCTTGCATCCCGCGCAAGTATCATGCATCCCGCGCAAGTATCAGGAGAGCTAATCTAATCCCTTGCTCGCGGTCCTCCAGCGCCGCGCTCGCGCTCTTGCGGCGCTTCGTCGCGCTTGGACATATTGCCGCGCCGTCCGGATGCGCGGGCGCGGGACAAGGAGTGCGGGTTGACGAAGCAGCAAGTGGTGCAGGCCCTGGCAGTACGGCTGGAGCTCTCGCGGGCCCAAGCCGCCGCAGTTGTGGACGCCTTGTTCGCGCCCGATGGGATCATCCCGGGAGAGCTGAAGAAGAGCGGTCGAGTGCAGATCGCGGCGTTCGGCAACTTCGAGACCCGCGTTCGGGCGGGTCGGCGGGGGCGCGACCCCCGAACCGGGAGCGACATCACCATCAAGGCATCGGTGGTCCCGGCGTTTCGCCCCAGTAAGGCCCTGAAGGACCTCGTGGCCCGGCGGCGCTAGCCGGGCCTACTTGTCCGCGTCGACGGCGCTGGGGTCGATCCTCCGCAGCGCCCGTTTGGCCGACGCCGCGACCTCATCGTTGATGTCGTCGTCCATCACCTTCTTGAGCGCGGGCACGGCGGCCTTCGCGGCGGGCCCGATCTCCCGCAGCGCGATCGTCACCGGGAACCGGACGCTCGCGCTCGGATCGCTGAGCGCCTCGATCAGAGCCGGGACCGCGGGCGCCGCGGCCGGTCCCATGCCGGCCAACTGGTAGGCCGCGCCGTTCCGGGTATAGGGCGAGGCCGCCTTGAGATCCGCGATCAGCTGGCTGATGGGGACCGGCGCCGAACCGGTTTGTTTGATGTTGGTCTGCGCCTGGGCGTGTGTCGCTGTGGTCAGGAGCCCCACCGCTACCGCTGCTGCCACTAGAATCCGGCTTGTCATCACTCTCTCCTCGACGAATTTGTCAGGGCCCCCGGCGAGGCGCGCGCGCGGCCGACGGCGCGCGTCCCCGATCCACCCGAGCCACCACCCGCTTTCGCCGGATCGTCGTGCCGTTCAGGGCGCCCGCGATCCGCTCTGCCTCGTCCGCCGGAAGCTCCACTAAGCTGTAACCGTCGCGCAGCTCGATCCTTCCAATCTTCTCGCGCGACACCCGGACCTCTTTGGTCAGGATGGCCACCAGCTCGCCGGTCGTCGCCCCATCGCTCCGTCCGACCCCCACGAAGATCTTGGCCGTGGACGCCGGCTCGGCCGCGGCGGCCGGCGGAGCTGCTTTGGTCCCCGTCGCTACCCACAAATCATACAACGCTCCCGCCACGGCCGTCGGGTCATAGCGCTCGAACAACGGCGCGAGGGCCAGCAGCGCTCCATCCGGTCGCCCGGAGTCGAGCGCCTGCGCGATGGCCGCTCGCCGCCCAGCGGCGGCGTTTGCGGCGGCGTCGGCGGGGCTGGGGATGCGAAGGGGACGGCATGGGCCCGCGATCCGGGCGACGTGGGCCTCGGCCCCGGTGGGCACGAGCAGGACGACTGGTCCGGCCGCCACCAGCTGACGGAGCCGCTGCGCGTCGGGCGGGTCGAACGCAACCACGACCTCGGCGCGCGGCGCGTCGGAGGTGACGATCCGGATTGCGGGATCGCCTGCCGGCAACGCGGCAGCGATGGCGCCGTGCTGGCTCCGGTCGGCCGTCCAGACCACGAGCGACGAAGGATCCAGCACCTCCAGCAAGTCGGCCAGGGCCGCAGCCCGGCGATGCCAGGCCACCGCGACCGTGCGGACCGGACCCACCGGCGTCGTCGGGGCGTCGTCCTGTGGGGCGCCGAGCACGAGCGCTTTGCGAGCATAACGCTCGACCAGGTCGGCGGCGCGATCGGGAGCGCTCGCCAGCAGAACCCGCTGCCGGTCCCGCGGGAAGTCCTGCATCAGCGGGACGAGCAGGTCGGCGTCGCTCCACCGGTCAGGCCCGGCGATGACGATCGCACCCAGCGTTTCGCCCTTGAGCGCGCCGCCTTCCGCCAGCTTGGCGACGGTCTCCGGTGCCGCGACGAGCACGTCGAGCGCGTCCGCCCGGAGCTTGCGCGCCGCTCGCGCGGTGCTGCGCCCGACCGTAAGCCGCAGCTCGGTGCCCTCGATCAGCGCCTTCGCCAGCCCGCCCCATCCGTCCAACTCCGTCTCGGGGCACACGATGAGGACGAGACCTTCGCCCTCGCCCGCGGCGGCGCGACTCACGACGCCCGCGAGCGCGGGGCCGCCGTACGCCGGTCCCGGGGGGAGCACGACCGCCAGGTTGTGCCCCCGTGCAGCCGTCGGGACGGCGTCCCGAACCCACGGATCGTCGGCGGCCCAGCCGAGCGCGACAAGCGCCTCGGTGACGGAGCCGGTCAGATGGAGTTGCTCGAAATTGGTCATGCCCGGCGGCAACCTAAGCCCTCCGAGACGACGACGCCAACGGTTGACATCGTTGGATCAGCACAGAACCTTTCCCCATTAGCGCCCTCGTCACCTTACACCGGTACTCTCCGCATGCCCGACCCGCTGTCCCCCAACGTCCAGCATCTCAAGGGATCCGAGACGGTCGCCATCAGCAACGAAGCCAAGCGCCGGCGCGCGGCGGGCGAGGATGTGCTCGACCTGAGCGTAGGCGAGCCCGATTTCGATACGCCGGCCGCGGCGTCGCAGGCCGGCGTGCAGGCCACCCAGAAGGGCATGACCCGTTACCCGCCGAACGTGGGCATCGCGGACCTTCGCGCCGCGATCGCGCGGCGCCTGTCGTTGCTCTCGGGCGGCCGGCCGGTCAACGCGGACAACATCGTCGTCAGCACCGGCTCCAAGCAGTCGATCTTCAACGCCTGCTTCACCCTGTTCGGACCGAACGACCAGGTGCTCATCCCGTCCCCCGCGTGGGTCTCCTATCCGCAGATCGTGCATCTCTGCCGGGCGGAGCCGGTGATGGTGCCGGGCGCGCTCGATTGGGGGCTCAAGGTGAGTGCCCGGGATCTCGATCGGGCCAGCTCGAAGCGGACCCGTGGTCTCATCATCTGCTCGCCGTGCAATCCGACCGGGTCGGTGTACACGGCGACGGAGCTGAAGGCGATCGCGGAGTGGGCGCGGAAGCACGACATCTGGGTGATCACCGACGAGATCTATCGGGTGATCAACTACGGTACCGGGCCGGCCGCCTCGTTCCTCGATCTGCCGGATGAGTACCTGGAGCGGACGGTCGTGATCTACGGAGCGAGCAAGGCGTACGCGATGACCGGCTGGCGGATCGGCGCCGCGCTCGCGCCGGCCCACCTGGCCAAGGCCATGGCGGCCTTGCAATCGCATACGACCACGGGGGCGAACCATCCGGCGCAGTGGGCCGCGGCCACCGCCTTCTCGGACGACCGGGTCGAGGCGGACGTCCAGAAGATGACCGCCGCGTTCCGTCGCCGGCGCGACCATCTGGTCGCACGGTTCCGCTCCGAGGCCCCGGGGGTCGAGTTCGTCGAGCCGCACGGGGCCTTCTACTTCTTCTTCCGCGTGGACGGCATTCGCGAGAAGGACCCGGTGACGGGCTCGGCGTTCTGCGAGCAGCTGATGAAGCAGGAAGGTGTCGCGCTCGTGCCGGGCGGCGCCTTCGGCGACGATCGCTGGGTCCGACTCAGTTACGCCGTGTCCGATAAGGAGCTGCAAAGTGCGTTGGACCGCATCCTCCGGTTCACGAAAGCCCTCGGCGCCGCTCGCGCGGCTTGAGCCGGGCATGGACGCCCGTATCGAGCCGCTCGCCGGTGTGCTTCCCTCGCTCGCGTGGCGCTGGGATCCCGAGACCGACATCCTCTCCGGTGCCTTCAAGGGGAATCGGACGGGCAACGGATTGACCGGAACTGTCGAGCTTACCGATGAAATCGGATCCATCGCCGTGGTGGACGTGCACAACGGCGTGATCTGCGGGCTCGACATCGTGGTCTGGCCCGAGGTCGGCACGGTGGCCGAGCTGTCGGCTCCCAAGAAGCTCACCGACGGGCGAGTGGTCGTGTCCAGCAAAGCCGCCAAGGCCGCCGTCACCTCCGTCGAAGTGAACGCCGCTCTCGCCGTGATGACCAATCGGGCCGAGAGCGTTTTTCATCTATGTGTGGGTCCCCGCCGCGACGCGGACTTGGTCCGGGTCGCCGATCGCCTGCTCATCGAAGTGGATCGGAGCGGCGGTCTCGCCGGATTCTGGCTGACCGATGTACCGCCGTTCCCGGCGGAGGAAGACCTATAGCGCCCGCTGCTCCCATCGGCCGGGTTGTCGCGACCGAGCTCAAGCCCTCGACACCGCACCAGTTCTGGTTCGACGCCGCACCCGACGCGCCGGTCGGGATCGGCGCGATCGTGCGCGTGGACGGCCCAGACCGGACGGTCTACGGCGTCGTGACGGACGCGCTCGCCTACTCGCCGGATGCGCGCCTCTTCCTCGCGGCCGTGCTCCGCCAGCGTCCCGAGCAGCCCCTCCAGCCGGCACCGATCGGTCCCGTGCACCTCGCCGTCGACGCGGATGTGCGCCTGGCGCTCCGGATGGACGGATACACGGATGGGGACCGGAGCACCGGGATTCCACTCGGCGTGTATGCTGCGGGCGGCCTCGAGTCTCCGGTGCTCGTCGATTGCGATTTTCTGTTGGGTCCGGAGGCCGCGCACCTCAACTTGAGCGGCGTCTCGGGGCTCGCGACCAAGACGAGTGCCGTCGAATTCCTGCTGTCGAGCGTCTTCCAGACGTTTCCGGCCCACAAGGGCACGGTGGCCGCGCTCTGTCTCAACGTGAAGGGCCCCGATCTCTGCTTCCTGGATCAGCTGGGGCCCATCACCGAGGAGGACCGGCGTCTTTATGCCCGTCTCGGACTCGCGCCCGCGCCCCTGCCCAACGTGCGCTACTTCGCCCCCTTCAAGCCCGATGGGGTGAACCTGAACACCCTGCGGACCAACGAGCGCCTCGCGGCCAACACCGAGCCGTTGGTCTGGGGTCTTCGCGAAGTATTGGATTACGCGGAGGTCGTCCTCAACCGCGACGACGTGGATGCGAAGGCCGATGCGCTTATCGATTTCCTGGCGGAGCGAGTCATCGGACGGGAGTTTGCCGACGCGCAGCTTCGCGAGCAGCCGTTCGTGGTGCAGAGCTTTGCCGACTTGGACGAGCTGTTCCGCGCGATTTTCGCCTTCCTGGAGAACCGGCGCGGTGGTGAGATGTGGCGGACCCATCACGTCGCGACGATCAGGAAGATCCGCAATCGGCTCGGCAACATCGCGACCCGCTCCAAGGGGCTGGTGACGGACGACGGTCTCGCGAACGATCTCCCGTGGGGCAGCTTCGCGGACCGCACCGCGTATGTCGTCGACGTGGCCGGCCTCGACCCGCTGGCGCAGGACCTCGTCTTCGCGCGCGTGATCTCCCAGCTCCGCGAGCATCTGGAGCGCCGAGATCTTGGAGTGGATCACGTCATCGTCTTCGTGGACGAGCTGAACAAGTACGCGCCGGCCGACGGACAGGACACGTACGTGCGACGCATGCTGGTGGACCTCTCCGAGCGCGGACGCTACCTCGGACTGGTGTTGTTCTCGGCGCAGCAATTCCGATCCCAGGTGCTGCGGCGGGTCACGGGCAACGCGGGCACCGCCATCTATGGCCGCATGGATCCGGACGAGCTGGCGACGCCTGGGTACGCCACGCTTTCCCCCGCGATCAAGACGCGGCTCGTGTCACTCGCCAAGGGCGAGCTGATGGTGCGGCATCCGCACTTCACTCAGCCCGTCTTCGTGCGCTTCCCTCGACCCGCGATGCTCGGCGGGCGGGAGGGAGTCGAGCGCTTCCCGCCGGCGCCGGACCTGCCGTTTCCCGACGCGGTCGCGCGCCAGCTGCGCGCGCTCGATCGGGGCATCGCGACCGACGACATCCGGGATCTGGTGGCGGGCCGGCGCGAGGACGACGTGCGCCGAGCGCTTTCGGCCACGCGCCGCGAGCGGCCGGCCGATGTGGAGGCCTACTTCCGGGCGTGTCTGGGACGGCGGGTGTCCAGTGAGGTCGTGGCGGCTCGGCGGGGCGTGCCGGCGCTTCGACGCGGGGATGATCCCTATGCGCCGTAACGGGAAGGCCAGCGCGTACACATGAAAAACGCGATCCCTCGGGGCACCAACCTGCGCGTGTGCCCGGGGAGATCGCCATAGCTATTCACCCGCTTGAAGGCTATACTGCAGCAGTGTATATCGCAAGGCTGCTTCCCGCACCTCCCGCAGCCGGCAGCTCCCCACTCAAAGGCCACATGGTTCAGCTCCTCATCTCCAAGATCATGGAGACACGCGGCATTTCTGCCTACGCCCTCAGCCGTGGGGCCAACTTGTCCTATCCGAGCGCGTATCGGCTCTCTCGTAAGGGTGGCGTATTCGGTCGCATGCACGCGGAGACGCTCGATCGTCTCTGTGAGTTCTTTCATTTGCAGCCGGGGAAGCTGATCCGGTGGGTGCCAGCACGCGTTTGATCCTGCCCCACTGGAGGTCCCTGTGATTGCCAATGTGGCTGTCGCCCTGGCGTTGCTGGGGCCGTCCGACACGGCCGCGGTGATCCGCGACGTGCCAGTGGCGAGATCCGAGGTCCTGCGCACGACGAGCTTCGGCGCCGGCCGTCCAGTGGTCCTGATCCCGGGCCTCTTCGGTGCGGCGTACGGGTATCGGAAGCTCGTGGGTCCCCTGGTCGGGCTGGGCTATCGCCCGATCGTCATCGAGCCCTTGGGGTTCGGCTGGTCATCGCATCCGCGCCGGGCGAATTACTCCCTCTCGGCCCAGACCACGCGCGTCGCGGCCGTTCTCGACAGCCTGGGGATCCACAACGCGCTGATCGTAGCCCATTCGACCGGCGGGTCCATCGCGCTGCGGCTCGCCTACCAACGGCCGGACCTGATCGAAGGCATCCTTCTGATCGACGGGGGGCCGACCGAGTCGGCGGCTACGCCCGGCCTGCGCCGGGCCATGCGGTTCGGCGGAATGCTGACCAAGGCCCTGCTCCAGCCCGACGCCTTCCGGAGCGAAGTGCGGCACGAGATCGTAGCCAACTCGAGCGACACGACCTGGATCACCCCCGAGGTGATCGTCGGTTAT
>DATHMJ010000494.1:0-3605 GCA_035487215.1 Gemmatimonadales bacterium | reverse complement strand
CCTGAAGGTGGGGCGGGACTTCTGGTCCCGCCCCACTGTTTTTCCGCCACCACGGACGCCGGTGCCATGCTCCCATGCCCGTGGTTGCCGGAAACGAATTGACGCCGCATTCTTGCGCATGCGCGCTCCCGTCTACTCCGTGCTCCTCCTCGGGATCCTCCCCCTTGCCTGCTCCTCTCCACGCCCGCGCGAGCGGCTTCTGGCCGCGGATTCGGCTCACGCCGCCGCCGTGGCCACCGCGGGCATCGCCGAGGGCTTCTCCCGCTACCTGAGCGCGGACGCGGTGTATCTCGAGCCCGATACCGAGTACATCCAGGGAAGTGACCGGATCAAGGCGTTCCTCGCGGCGCACCATGCAGCCGCCGAGCTCCGCTTCGGGCCCGCGCGTGCGGATGTCTCGGGCGATGGCAACGTTGGGTACACGATCGGCTGGACCATGCTCGCGAGTGCGGGCAGTCCGGCGCGACACGGCAAATACATCGCCTTCTGGCGAAAACAGCCTGACGCCTCCTGGAAGATCGAGGTGTGGAATCGAAGCCGTGCTCAGGACGGACCGCCTGGGACGCTGCCGGCCCTGGCCGAATGGGGCGGGGCTCACTTATCCCGAGCGATAGACGTCGCGGCGGAGACCCGCGCGCTTCTGGGCGTTGACTCTTTGTTTGCGGCGGCTTCCGTGGCGCACGGGGCGCCCCAGGCCTTTTTCACTTACGCGTCGCCCAACGGCGTGAGCCTGGGCGGCGGTAAGGACTTCGTCGTGGGGCGGGAGGCCATCGGAGCGGAGCAGGCCGGCCCTCCGGGGCAAGTGCTCGACTGGAAACCGATTCTGGGCGGCATCGGGCCCGGAGGTGACTTGGGCTGGACCATCGGGCACTTCGTTTTCACCCCGGCCGGCGCGCCCGGGCACTCGTTCGAGGGGAAGTATTTGACGATCTGGCAACGCGCGGAGGCCGCCTCCTGGCTCTTCGTAGCCGACGGCGGCAGTGGCAGTTCGCCCCCCAATCCGGCGCCCACTCAGCCTTAAGGGGCCTTGCCGCCCACGCACCAACCGGAAATACTGCCGGCATGATCACCGTACGGCCTGGTTCTTCGGCCGTCCTGGGCGCGCACTGGGACGGCGAGGGGACCAACTTTGCGCTGTGCTCCGAGCACGCCACGGCGGTGGAGCTCTGTCTGTTCGACGGAGCGGATGACGGCCGCGAGAAGGCGCGCGTCCCGCTCCGCGATCGGACCGGTCCCGTGTGGCATGTGTACCTGCCCGACGTGCGCCCCGGCCAATTGTACGGCTATCGCGTGCACGGGCCGTGGGCTCCCGCGGATGGCCACCGCTTCAATCCCGTCAAGCTGCTCCTCGATCCCTACGCTCGGGCGATCAGCGGAACGATCCGCTGGAGCGACGCGCTCTCCGGCCACGTGATCGGCCACCCTGAGGAAGATCTCGTCCCCGACCCGCGCGACAGCGCGGGCAGTCTGCCCAAGTGCGTCGTCATCGAGCCCGCCTTCACCTGGGCGGACGACCGGCCGCCCCGGACGGCGTGGGCCGACACGGTGATCTACGAATGCCACGTGAAGGGCATGACCATGCGGCATCCGGACGTGCCCGGGCCGTTGCGCGGTACCTACCTCGGACTCGCGAGTGATCCGATTCTGCGGCACCTTCAAAGTCTGAGCGTCACCGCCGTCGAGCTGCTGCCGGTGTGTCACTTCGTGACCGAACGGCTGCTCGCCGAGCGCGGCATGGTCAACTACTGGGGGTACAGTCCGATCGGACATTTCGCGCCCGACGTCCGGTACGCAACGGGACGTCTCGGCCGGCAGGTCACCGAATTCAAGACGATGGTCAAGCGTTTCCATCGTGCGGGCATCGAAGTCCTTCTCGATGTCGTGTACAACCACACGGCCGAAGGCAATCACCTGGGCCCGACCCTCTGCTTCCGTGGTCTCGATAATCGCGCGTACTATCGGCTCGATCCCGCGAATCCTCGTCTCTACGTCGACTACACCGGCTGCGGCAACACGCTGGACATTCGCCGGCCCGAGGTGCTGCGACTCGTGCTCGACAGCCTGCGCTACTGGGTGGAAGAGCTGCACGTCGACGGATTCCGCTTCGATCTCGGCACCGTGGTCGGCCGAGACCCGGAAGCCTTCGACCCGCGCGCCAAGTTCTTCGAGATTGCGCGGCAGGACCCCGTCCTCGCCGAGGTGAAGCTGATCGCGGAGCCATGGGATCTCGGGCCGGACGGCTATCAGCTCGGGCGGTTTCCCGCGGGCTGGGCCGAGTGGAACGGTAAGTATCGCGACACGGCACGGGCCTTTTGGCGGGGCGACCCGGGCCAGCTGCCCGAGCTGGCCGCTCGGCTCGCCGGCAGCTCCGATCTCTTTGGCGCCGGCGGCCGCTCCCCGCAGACAGGCATCAACTTCGTCACCTGCCACGACGGATTCACCCTGGTCGACCTCGTGAGCTACGAGCGGAAGCACAATGAACCCAACGGCGAGGACAATCGGGACGGTAACGACCACAACCTGAGCCGGAACTGGGGCGTCGAGGGTCCTACGGAAGTCGCGCACATCGTGCGGATGCGGGAGCGGATGCAGCGGAACTTCCTCGCGACCCTCGCCTGCTCGCTCGGCGTACCGATGCTGTCGCACGGCGACGAGATCGGCCGGACCCAGTATGGCAACAACAACGCTTACTGCCAGGACAATCCCACGACCTGGGTGGATTGGCAACTGACGCCGTCTCGGCGCGCGCTCTTGGAGTTCACGCGCCGGGTCTTTCGCCTGCGCGCGACGACCCCGCACGTGCGGAGTCGAATGTTCCTGGCGCCCGCGGATGCGGAGGCCACTGGGGGAGTGGCCTGGATTCGGCCGGATGGAGAGCTGATGGCCGAGGACGATTGGGGACACGCCCACGCCCATGCGCTGGGGATGCTGCTGGTCGAAGCCACCGACGCGGTGCTGCTGCTGCTGAACGCCGGAGGCCGATCCCGGTCCTTCGTGCTCCCCGCGGGCCCCGTACCGGGCGAGTGGCGCGACGTCGCGCACACGACCCACGGCCCGCTGGAGCGCGCCCACGGGTCGGTGGCGATCCCGGCGCGCTCGCTGGCGTTTCTTCGATTCAAGGCGGCCGGATGAGCCTGGCCACCGCGGCGCCGCCGATCCTCGCGACCTACCGCCTCCAGCTGCACGCCGGTTTCCCCCTCTCCCGCGCGCGCGATCTCGTCCCCTACCTGGCCCGTCTTGGCGTCACCCACGTGCATGCGTCGCCCGTGTTGCAGGCGCGATCCGGGAGCACGCACGGGTACGACGTCGTCGATCCGGGGCAGCTCAATCCGGAGCTGGGTGACGAAGACGTGCTCGAGGGCCTCGTCGCGGCGATCCGGAGTCAGGGGATGGGGATCGTACTGGACATCGTCCCCAACCACATGGCCGCGTCACCCGAAAATTGGCGCTGGGAGGACGTGCTGACTCACGGCCCCGCATCGCCGTACGCACGCTGGTTCGACATCGAATGGCGGACGGGCGTGCCCGAGCTGCACAGCCGCGTGCTCATTCCGATTCTCGGTGAGGCGCGGCCGACCGTGCTCGCGCGAGGGGAGATCCAGGTG
>DATHMJ010000493.1:0-2384 GCA_035487215.1 Gemmatimonadales bacterium | reverse complement strand
CCGCACGACGCACCGGGACCCCGCCACCGCGCCCGCGCCCGATCTGGTCAGCCGCGCCTTCGCGGCGGCCGGGCCGGATCGGCTCTGGGTAGCCGATATCACCTACATTCCGACCTGGGCCGGCTTCCTCTATCTGGCCGTCGTCCTCGATGTGTGGAGTCGCCGCGTGATCGGCTGGGCGATGGCGACGCACCTGCGGACCGAGCTCGTCCTCGACGCGTTGAATATGGCCGTGGCGCAGCGGCGGCCGACCATCGTGATCCATCATTCCGACCAGGGCTGCCAGGGCAGATTCAAGCGGTCGTCGCAACACCGCACCAGAGGGGGTTGCGATGACGACACGGAGACGGCGTTCGGAGCGGGCGGGACGAGCCAAGTTGCGCTCACCAGGCCGCCCCTCGGTTGGGCGGCGTGAGGAGCGGCGCCGGTTCTGGGCGGCGATTGCGGCCGGACGCTCGAGTGAGGACGCGGCGGTTGCCGCCGGGGTGTCGCCGGCGGTCGGGGTACGGTGGTTTCGGGAGGCTGGGGGCATGGCACCGTGGCACCTCATCGCGTCGGCGTCACCGCCGTCGGGGCGGTATCTGGCGTTCACCGACCGGGAGCAGATCGCGCTCTGGCGCGCCCAGGGGCATGGGGTGCGCGAGATCGCGTTCCGGCTGGCTCGGGCGCCGTCGACGATTTCGCGGGAGTTGCGCCGCAACGCCGCCACGCGCGCCGGCGGTTTCGAGTACCGAGCGACGACGGCGCAGTGGCATGCGGATCGCGCCGCGCGTCGGCCGAAGCCGGCAAAGCTGGCGGTCAATGCCACGCTACGGCGGTACGTGCAGGAGCGGTTGGCCGGCGTGGTCGTCGCGCCAAGCGGCGCGAGGGTCCGCAGGCCTGTGGTGCCGTGGAAGGGGCGCCGGCACGGGCGGCGGCAGCCGCGGCGGTGGGCCCGGGCGTGGAGCCCCGAGCAAATCGCCCGGCGCCTCCCGCGCGACTTCCCCGACGATGAATCGATGCGCGTCAGCCACGAGGCCATCTACCAAGCGCTGTATGTGCAGGGGCGCGGCGCGCTGCGCCGTGAGCTGACGGCGTGTCTGCGCACCGGGCGCGCGCTGCGCGTGCCGCGGGCGCGTACCCGCGGTCGGGGTAAGCCCTTCGTCACGCCCGAGCTCCTGATCAGCCAGCGGCCGGCGGAGGCGACGGACCGGGCGGTGCCGGGGCACTGGGAGGGCGATCTCATCCTGGGGTTGGGCAGTTCCGCCATCGGCACGCTGGTGGAGCGCACCACGCGGTTCACGCTCCTGCTCCACCTGCCGCGCATGGCGGGCCATGGCTCCGGCGTTCGTGTGAAGAACGGGCCCCCGCTCGCCGGACATGGCGCCGCGGCGGTCCGCGACGCCATTGCGCGCACGATCGCTACGCTGCCCGCGCAGCTCCGCCGGTCGCTGACCTGGGATCAGGGAGCCGAGATGACGCAGCACGCCCGCATGCGGATCGACACCGGGCTCGCGGTCTACTTCTGCGATCCGCACAGTCCGTGGCAGCGCGGCACGAACGAGAACACCAACGGGCTGCTGCGCCAGTACTTTCCGAAGGGCACGGACCTGAGCGTACACAGCGCCGACACCCTCGCGGCCGTCGCTCTCGCGCTCAACACTAGGCCGCGAAAGACCCTCGACTGGCGAACACCGGCCGAGGTGCTCGACGAGGTCCTACAATCAGCTCACACAGGCTGAGTTGCGACGACCAGTTGAACTCGCGCAGTACACCTCGATCCCCTTTGGGCTCCGCTGCCGCGAGGCCGGCGTCCGCCCGTCCATGGGGAGCGTGGGCGACGCCTATGACAACGCCCTCTGTGAGAGCTTCTTTGCCACCCTCGAGTGCGAGTTGCTGGACCGCCACCGCTTCCCCACCCAGGCCGAGGCCCGGATGGCCGTCTTCGACTTCATCGAGGGCTGGTACAACCCGCACCGGCGGCATTCCGGTCTGGACTATCTGTCGCCGATCAGCTATGAACAACGGCACCCAGTCGTCGCGTAGAAAGCCGTGCCCCGTCCACGAAACCGAGGCAACTCCAGTAGTCCCACGTGGTCACTTCCAGGCTGACCGTCTCAAGCCACAGTACCCACGCGCACTGGGCGGAGGCCGACGTGGCGAGGGCGAGAACACGAAGAGTGAGAGCACCGTGACGCGAAAGTGATTCATCGGGTCATGTCCCGTCGAGTCTCAGGAGATGCCGAATCCTTTCGGCGTCGTCAACGTTCTGCGTGCCAAGCCTTTCGTTTCGGGCCCCGAAAGGATGGTAAAGGGAGTTTGAAATACCGAACAACAATCCAGACGCTTCGCTCGCGTCGGATTTGCTGATGCGAGAGATAATTCTACCCAAGAGCCGACGGTGA
>DATHMJ010000492.1:0-2200 GCA_035487215.1 Gemmatimonadales bacterium | reverse complement strand
TCGATCCCAAGTTTAACGCGGAGGCCCGCCTCACGCATGCCTTGGGACGTGCCGCCACACCCGCTGAAAAAATCGTAAAAATCCATCCCCGCAACCGGCCCTTCCCCGTCTAAAGCCGGAGTTCCCGCATCTTATCCGTGGCCACGGCGAACTCCAAGCGGTCTGGCGGCTCCCAGACCCAGAGAGAAACATCCAGGTTTGGGCAAAGGACGCCCCAGAATGAAGAGGTTTTGTTGAGGCAACCTCAAAAATCGTTTCACTCCGCGCTCGGCTCCAGCCGGCGCGAGAGCGGATGGGTCTCGCGGGCGCTTACGAACTACGGCAGGAAGGCCAGGAAGACCTACCCGCACGAGACCGGAACGCTAAGACCATATTTCGCAGTCGCTCCGCCTCAGCCCGCGTCTGCTCCTCCTCAAGGAGCTCAGGCCGATGCCGAAGCACCTCCCGCCGCGGCGCAAATAGTCACCCCCTCCACCCGAGCACCCTCCCCAGGATCGCGTCCACGAGCCCGTGCAGGCCCGAGGCGTAGAAGCTCAGGCGGTTGCCGGAGCCGGTGTTGGTGGTGAGGGCGAGGGTGATGCCGGAGGGGCGGTGATGCACCATCACCGTCACGTAGCCGGGCATGCTGCCTTGGTGGCCGAAGAGGTCGTGCCCGGCATAGCGCATCAGCCAGATCCCGGCGCCGGCTTCGCGGAGCCGCGTTCCCGGCGTGGCGCTCGTGCCCGGCCTGCGTTTGTCGACCATGTCCGCGGTGATGTCGGGCGGGAGCAGCTTGCCGCCGACCAGCGCGCCCAGAAAGCGCGCGAGATCGGCTGATGTGCTGATCATGTCGCCCGCGCCGTAGGCGCCGGTCATCGGAAACACCGCGCTCGCGTCCTGCAGCTCGTCGGAATAGGTGAGCGTCCCGCCCGTGCGCCACATCTCGCCGCCCTCGGCGACCGGCCGGCCCTCGAGCCCCGGCGGCGGAACGGGCCGATGATAGTAGCCGCGCACCAGGCGCTCCGCCGGAAAGGCCTCGCCCGCCGCCGCGTAACTGTCGCCAAGACCGAGCGGCGCCAGCACGCGCTTGCGGATCTCGGCCGCAAGGCTGCTGCCCGTGAGCCGCTCGATCAACATCCCCGCCAGCACATAGCCGGTGTTGTTGTAGGCGCAGGCAACATCGGGCTTGCCGGGCGGCCCCGCGGTGTAGGCGAGCGCCACGATCTCCTTCGGCGTCCAGATGTGGCCGGGCTCCATCGGCATGATGAACTCGAACTCCGGCAGTCCAGCCGTATGGGCGACGAGCTGGCGCACGCGGATGCGATCCGCGAAGGGCAGGTCCGGAAACCACGCGGCGACGGGCGCGGTGAGCGCCACCCCGTACTCGCGAACCACGCTCATCAACGTTGCCGCCACGAAGGTCTTCGTGCAGCTGCCGATCTTGAAGAGCCGGTCGAGCGTCAGCGGCACGCGAGCCGCGCGATCGGCCAGTCCCGCCGCCAGCAGCATCGGCGCCTCGCTGGCGCCGGTTACGGCAAGGCTCGCGCCCACGATGCCGCGGGCGATGAAGCCATCGAGCAAGGCCTGCAGATCGTCTCGCACAGCGGCCTCGCCGGTCTTGCTCATGGTCCATGCTCCAGGTTCCGGGATCGCCAGGGCGCCCCGCGGTTTATTCATCGCGCCTGAACGGCCGCGTGCTCAACTCTTGCCATGCACACGACAGCCAACAGGAGCCAACGGGTTCGAGACCTCTTCGGGGCGGGGGCGGGGCCGCGCAAATCGCGGATTGGCTAGGCAGACCCGATTTCCTGAGGAGAATCAAGGATGGGATTCCACGCGGGCGCGCCCTTGGATCCCAATCTGGACCCAATCAGGGCCAATCCGCTCAGCTCACCAGATCCGCCACCGCGCTTCGGTAGCGCGTCATCGCGGCGATGTGGTCGGCGAGTCCGCGGCCCTCGATGCGGTGGTGGTGATAGCGCGCGTAGGCATTGTTGAGGGTCGCGTGGGTGACGCCGGCGGCTTTCCACGTCTGCAGCTCCGTGCGCCAGCGGGCCTCGTCGCCGGTGGCGTCGACCCAGACGCCGATGCCGATCGATTTGGGATCGCGGCCCTCCGCCGCCACGAGCGCGCGCAGCTTGGCGAACTCGGCGTTGGCGGCTTCGCCCGCGGGATGCGCCAGCATGATCCAGCCCTCGCCCCATTTGGCGATGCGCTGCAA
>DATHMJ010000491.1:0-5868 GCA_035487215.1 Gemmatimonadales bacterium | reverse complement strand
CCCCTGCGTGGCTTCCGTCAGTACCTCTTGAGATGTCACCCCGTCCCAGGAGAGGCGAATCTGGCGCGCGCAGATCGGCGAAACGGAGCAGCGCACCGAGGGCGACGAAGAAGACGCTCAGCGCCGTAATCTGCTGCCAGGTCAACTCGATCACCCCACGCAGGACGATCTCGCGAAGGGTCGCCACGATTCCGAGCTCCACCATGAAGTCGACCGCCACCCGGTGCTCCTCAAGGTAGAGGATGAGCAAACGTACGAGCTCGACCATCACCAGCATGAATAGCACCTCAGCAACAACCACGCGGAAGTCCAGGCTGGGTCCGAGGAGCTCTTTGACGAGTCTCATGAGCGTACGCACCATCAACCCGAACAGCGCCAGCCCGATGCCGAGCACCAGGATGTCCTGGGCTGGCTCCAAGAAGCGTCGGGCCACTCGGTGGACGTCCGTATGAGAAGCCCGGATTTTCATGACCCCCTGAATATCGACCGGAACGCTAGCGGCGGCGGGCCGTCAGCCGGCCGCTCCGCCGTGGACCCTCATTTCGTAGCGGATGTTCCCGGGTGCTCTTGTCACCCGCAGCAGCACATGCGATTCGCGGACCTAGTACGAGATCGCGATCCGGTTTTCCACCGAGGCGACGCCCGGAGCCGACCACGCCACTCGCTCCGCTTCTTCTCGCTCTGCCAACGCCCGCACCGTTCCCCTCAGAATCACCTTGTTCCCCTGCACCTCTACCGTGATCCGCTCGGCGTCCGTCTTCGCACTCCGCAGGAGCGCGTCTTCGATTTTCTCCTTCAGCCCGGAGGGCGTCAGTCGCGGCTTCACCGTGATCAGGTTGGTGACCGCCTTGACGCCCATCAAGTTCCGGACGACCCGCTCGGCCTCGTCCCTCTGGAATTGCCACTCCACCTCGCCCTTTAGCGTGACCCATCCCTTCGACACCGTCACGTCGACCTGCCCGCTGGGCACGAAGGCATCCCACTCGACCGCCCGAACCGCCGCCGCTGCGATGTCGGCGTCAGTGCGCTCGGCATCGCCGGGGAGCCGGACCTCGATATCGTTGGCCACGGCCTTCACGCCGCGCACCCGATGCGCGGCCTCCTCCGCAGCCCATTTCTTGGTATAGGAATCGACCCAGCCCATCAGCGTCACGACCCCATCTTTGACCGCCACCCCGATCTCGTTCGGTCGCACGCGGGGCTCCCATTTCAACTCCGCTATCACATCCCGCTGAATTAGCTCATCCGTGCGCGTTCGCGTTTCTGTTGTCGTTGCCATGACTGTTCCTCCCTTTTCACGCGGGCGACCATCACCGCGTTCAATTCGCGTGCGGCCGCAGTCAGTCCGTCGCCCGCCTTAACGGGCTCACCGTCGAGGCTCCCAGCATGGCGTGTCTCGCAAATGAGCGACTGCGCTAGCCGACGAGGGCTGCCGCTCGCAAAGTCCGGGCCGCGTACCAGTCGGGGTTCTGGACCGTGTGCGCCCCACATTCATCGATGCCTCCGCAACGGTGAAGACCAAGGCGCCCAGGACACGATCCGGCACTGGAGCGGGGCCCGCTTCGCGCGCTCCAGATACGCCGCGATATCCCATCGCGCTCACTGGCCGACCCGTCCGGGCGGGGGTGGCGGCGGTACATCCGCCGGCCCGGGCGAGATCGCGGTGTACGCCGGCAGCGATCCCCGGGCCACCGGGATCTGGTTGCCCTTGGAATACATGCACTGCATGTAGGCCATGTCGTAGCGATGCTGCACCTCGTACGCGGCCCCCTCGGCGGTGTCCGCGCCAACCACGGTGCCGCCGAGGAGCCCGGTCCCCGCCCCCACCGCGGCCCCGATTCCCGGATTGCCGGCGGCGGCGCCAAACGCGGCGCCCAGCGCCGCGCCGAGCACGGTGCCGATCGTCGCGCCGCTCGTCGCGCTCTCGCCAGCCGCCCGCTTGCGGGTGATCCCGGTCTGCAGCGCGGCCCACTGCCGGCAGACCGCGTCGTCGGTCTGGAAGTCCTCAAAGGTCTTGAGCGTCCCTGGGAGCACCATCACGCTCGGGCCGGGCGGCAGTGTCGCGCACGCGGTCGCCAGGAGCGCGAGCGGGATCCCGAGGGCCAGCCGGCGGCTCACTGGGGCGGCCTCGCGGGCACGGGCACCCACGGTTCGGGACAGCTCGGCACGTACGGGTAGTAGCCTTGCTTGCTCGCGCAGTAGTACCAGTAGGACTCTTGCGCGGGCCGGGCGGGCGCCTGCGGCGACGCGGGCGCCTGCTGCACGTACACCGGCGGCGGCTCCACGATGACGGCGGGCGGCGGTGCGACGTAGTATCGCGGCGGTGGGATCCACCAGGGGCCGACATCGATGAACACGCCTCCGTGCCACCGATGCCAGGCCGCGGCCGGGCTGGCCGCCAGCATGAGCGCGCCCATCGCCGCGACCAGCCCCACCAGCGCCGCCTTTCTCATCGTCGCCTCCTCCGGGGGACAAGGATTGCAAGACCGTAGCCACGCAGTGTCCGGGGCCACATCAGCGCCCATCGCGGGGTCGAGGCGCCGCTTCGGCGCGGCGGCGCAGGCAGCCGGGTGCGCCCGCACCCGCGCCTCGGGTGGCCGCGCACCCGCGCGGCACGTGCCTCACGCTCGGCACTATTCGGGCCCTCGTGTCGCCTGCACCCGCACCACCGGGACCCAGTTGGGCGCCGCGTCTTCCGCCGCGCGATGACTGGCGGTGTAGCCCAAGGTCAGCGAGAAGTCACCCCCTGACCCGGGCTCGCGGACGGGCGATCGAGACCAGAGCCGCGCCGCCTCCTCGGACTCGGCCGCCGCGTTCAGCTCGACCAGCAGCGGCTCGAGCGCCACCCCGTTGTGCCGCGCGTACTCCCCGACAGTAAGCCCGGGAAACGCCGGGTATATTTCCCGCGGGCGGTCCACGAAGAGGCGGCCGAACTGGACGAACACGGGCGCGGTGCTCGGATAGCGCGCCAGCGTATCGTTGACGCGCGACTCGACGGTGACCCAGCGTGGGGGGATGAGCACGTCGAGGTTCGACTGCAAGAGCAGCGCCACCCGGACCCCGCATGCACGTTACGCGGGTCCCCGGATCGGCACGTCCCGCAGCGCCGCGCTCAGCGCGGGGTCCGAGTAGACGCCGAAGGCGTCGACCACCGTCCCCCGCGTCCCGCTCACGGTCTCGATACCGTACACGATCGCCATGTCGTCGGGATCCGAGATCCCCTCGAACCGGTGGTACTCGACGATCGCGCAATCCTCCGGCCGGAGACGCTCGCGGGTGCCCACCACCTGCAGCCGGCCGTCCACCACCCGGAAGTCCTCGGAAAAGCCCCTGCGGGTGAGCTCGTCCACCACGCCCGCGAGGTCGCCATCCACGGCGGCGCCTCCTCGGTCAGGCTCCAGAGCGCGAGGCCGTGGCGTTGAGCGCCTGGGACCGTCGCCGCTTGTCCCGCGCGCGGGCCGCCGCCTCCTCGATCGAGTGCGATCGCGTGAGACTCTCCTCGCGCCGGGCGATCTCCACCAGCTTCCGGTAGTACTCGCGCAGCGTCCGCACTTCCTCCTCCGTCAGGTCCTCGACGTTGATGAGCCGATTGCTGGCCCCGTCGATCGCGGCCACGATCTCGTTCAGCTTGAGGTGCACCGCGAGCGAGTCCTTGTTCTGAGAGCGCTGGATCAGGACCACCATCAGGAATGTCACGATGCTCGTGAAGGTGTTGATCACGAGCTGCCAGGTGTCCGAGAAGTGAAACAAGGGCCCCGTGATCGCCCACAGCACGACGAACCCGGTCGCGCCGGCGAACGCCAACGAGCTGCCAGTCCACTCGGTGACCCGGCGGGCGAACCGCTCCAGTCCGGGCCCGAGGGCGCCGCGGCTCCGGCCGTGCGCGGTCATGGCTGGCGGGGCGAGAGGCTCCCGCCTTGGCGACTCCCGTAGCGCATCGGCACGTACTCCACCGCCGGCCGGGCCCGGACGGGCTGCGGGAACAGGCGCATGAACTCGTAGACCTCGTCCGGCATCTCGGTGCTGATCGGCAGGCCGAGCGACTTCCCCTCCTCCGAGAGGATCGGGTAGTCGTGCGTCCACGTGCCGGTGGAAAGCTTCTCGGCCAGTGAAGTCGCCTGCTCCAGCGACATACGCTCGGACAGGAGATCCTGCACCGTCCGGGCCACCTGCACGATCGCCTTGCGGGAGACGTCGGCCAGAATCAGCGTCTGGTCGTCGATGTGCTCGGGCTTCTTCTGCTCGAGCACGGTCAGGACCGAGGCGGCCGGCTGCTGGCCCAGCTGCGGGTCCACCGGGCCCAGCACCGCGTTGGGATCCATCACGATCTCGTCCGCGGCCAGCGCGAGCAGGGTGCCGCCGGACATCGCGTAGTGCGGCACGAACACGGTGACCTTGGCCCGGTGACGCCGCAGCGCGTGGGCGATCTGCCCGGCGGCCAGCACCAACCCGCCGGGGGTGTGCACGATGAGGTCGATCGGCACGTCGGGCTCGGTGAGCTTGATCGCGCGCAGTATCGCCTCCGAGTCGTTGATGTCGATGTAGCGCACGATCGGGAAGCCGAGGAAGCTCATCGTCTCCTGCCGGTGCACCAGCGCGATCGCCCGGCTCCGGCGCTTGCGCTCGAACCGGCTGAGCACGCGCAGCCGGCTCGCCTCCAGCATCTTCTGCTGCAGCACCGGCTGCACAGCCGACAGCATGAAGAGCAGCCAGAACACGTCACCGATACCCATCGGTTCCTCCTTGGATGGATGGCCTTTCGTTCACCACGAAGCGTACTGGTCCCGCCACCTTCGCGGATCTCGCGGCCGCCCGCGCAGGAGCGGTGCGAGCGCCGCGCCGGCCACGAATCCGCCGACGTGCGCCCACCACGCCACTCCCCCCGGCTCGCCCATCAGCGCGAGTGCCACGGTTCCGTTCATGAGCTGCATCAGGAACCAGAGACCCAGGTAGATCACCGCCGGCACCTCGATGAGTGGGAAGAAGAGCAACAGCGGGACGAGGGTGAGCACCCGGGCGTAGGGGAACAACACCAGGTACGCGCCGAGCACGCCGCTGATCGCCCCGCTGGCCCCGACGGTCGGCACCAACGAGTCGGGATGAAGGTAGGCCTGGGCGAGGGACGCCGAGACTCCGCACACCACGTAGAAGACGAGGTAGCGCCCGTGGCCGAGGCGGTCCTCCACGTTGTCGCCGAAGATCCACAGGTAGACCATGTTGCCGATCAGATGGGCCCAACCGCCGTGCAGGAACATGGAGCCGAGGAGGGGCAGGTAGCGAGCTATCCATTCCTCCGGATCGAGCGGCGTCAGCCAGAAGTAGCGCGCGGGAATGAAGCCCCACGTGCGCACGAAGCCCTCCAGCTCGGGCCCGAGCGTCAGCTCGTAAAGGAACACCGCGACGTTGAGCGCGATCAGGACGTGGGTGACCACCGGCCGGCTCAGCAACGTCTCGGAGTCGCGCAGCGGGATCACGGCGTCTGGTCCAGGACCACCCGGTCGGTGCTGCGCGCGAGGAGCCAGACCAGCTCCTCCTGGTGCGCGGCCTCCTCCCGGCCGATCCGCTCGAGCAGCCGCGCGACGTCCGGATGGTCGCGCTCCACCAGGGCGGCGTCGCGCAGCATCCGTTCGGCCGCCTCCTTCTCCGCCTCCAGGTCGCCGATCAGCCGCTCCCAGTTCGTCCGCGCGTCGGCCGGACTCGTGGCGGCCTCGGGCGGGCGACCCCCCAGTCGCTCGATCGCCTCTCGGAGCCAGCGCGCATGCTCCTGCTCGCGCGCCGCGATCGCGAGTAAGCGCTCGCGGCGGTCCGGGTAGCGCGACAGCCGCTCCGCGTGCTCGGCGAGCTCGCAGGCCTGCCGGATCTCGGCCG
>DATHMJ010000490.1:0-4045 GCA_035487215.1 Gemmatimonadales bacterium | reverse complement strand
CGTGCGTGTCGCTGTGACGCTTACTCGTCCTCCACCGCGACCCCCACCGGAATCTGCGCCGGCACGCCCGCCGGTACTTCCACGCCTTCGGGCGGCGGCGGCGGCGGCTCGTACCCCTCGGGCGGCTCGATATCGATCTCGGCGTAGCGGTAAATGCCCGACCCCGCCGGGATGAGATGCCCGATGATGATGTTCTCCTTGAGGCCCAGGAGATCATCCTTGGCCCCACGGATCGCCGCGTCGGTCAGCACCCGCGTGGTCTCCTGGAACGATGCCGCCGAAATGAACGACTGCGTCGTGAGACTCGCCTTGGTGATGCCGAGCAGCACCGGCTCGGCCTGCGCCGGGGTGCCCTTCCGCTTGAGCGTGCGCTCGTTCTCGTCGCGGAAGGTGAGCCGGTCGACCGTCTCGCCCTCCAGGAAGTCCGTGTCGCCTGGATCGGTGACCCGCACCTTCTGGAGCATCTGGCGCACGATCACGCCGATGTGCTTGTCCGCGATCCGTACGCCCTGCAGGCGATAGACCTCCTGCACCTCGTTGAGCAGATACTCCTGCACGGCCCGCGGACCCTTGATGAGCAGGATGTCGTGCGGGTTCACGGGACCCTCGGTGAGGCGGTCGCCCGCCCGCACGCGGTCGCCCTCGTGCACCCGGAGGTGCTTGCCTGCAGGCACCTCGTACAGCTGCGGCGGCGTCTCGCCGTCGGTGCCATCGGGATACACGTAGATCTCGCGCTTGCCGCGCTTGATCTCGCCGAACTTCACGACGCCGTCCACCTCGGAAATCGTGGCCGGATCCTTCGGCCGCCGCGCCTCGAACAGCTCGGCGACGCGGGGAAGGCCACCGGTGATGTCGCGGGTCTTGTATGCCTGCCGCGGGATCTTGGTGACCGTGACGCCCTTCGACACCTTGACCGGCGCGGAGAGGAAGACGGTCTTGTCCTTGCTCTCCTTCTTGCTCTTCGACGGCCACGCCTCGTTGATCGGCCGCTCTTCCACGTGGAACTTGGTGCTCCACGGATTGGCCTCGTCGGGGACTTCCATGGCCCGGCTGACCTGATCCGTGGGCGAGCCCATGATGATGCGGCTCCCCTCGGCCAGGGTGTACTCCTGCGGGTCCTTCCGGTGCCCGGTGTAGACCAGCACGCTCGGATGCAGCTCGCGGTCCGGGTCGGCCATGACGACGATCGACCGGAGTCCCGTGCCTTCGTCCAGCTCCTCCCGCAGCGTCACGCCCGGCACCAAGTCCTTCCAGCGCAGCTCGCCGTCGGACTTGATGATGCTGGGGTCGTTGTACGGATCCCAGGTGTAGAGGATCGTGGCCCGCCGATCGTTGTCGCCCTTGGTGACGGTGTCTCCCTCCTTCACCGCGAGCAACGCGCCCTCGGGAACCGGATAGCGGTTGAGCACCCGCTTCGGATCCTTCGGGTCCACGACCAGGATGCCTTCCTTGTTCTCCTCCGCCGCCGACTCGTCCTCACGGGTGAGGACGACGCGGATGGTGGACTTGGTGCCGTCTTCGTACTCGACCGCCAAGTCGGTCCACTCCAGGCCGGACGTGTACTTGACCAGGCCGTCCGAGCGGGCCCGCCGCTCCGCCTCTTCGGCGATGCGGGACGAGGTGCCACCGATGTGGAAGGTGCGCAGCGTGAGCTGCGTGCCCGGCTCGCCGATGGACTGCGCGGCGAGAATGCCCACGGCTTCGCCCATGTCCACCATGTCCATGGTGGCCAGGTTTCGGCCGTAGCACATCCGACAGATGCCGCGACGCGCCTCGCACGTCAGCACCGAGCGGATCTTGACCTTCTCGATGCCGGCGTCCTCGATGTCGTCGGCGATCTCCTCATTGATCAGCTGGCCCGCCTGCACCAGCATTTGTGGATCGCCGTGCTCGTCCAGCTCGTGCGGGTCGAACACGTCTTCCGACGCGACGCTGCCGAGGATGCGCTCCCGCAGCGGCTCGATGATGTCCTCACCCTCCTTGAGCGGCGTCATCTCCAGGCCCAGGATGGTCCCGCAGTCTTCCTCGGTGACCGTGACGTCCTGTGCTACGTCCACCAGACGGCGGGTGAGGTACCCGGCGTCCGCGGTCTTGAGCGCCGTGTCGGCCAGGCCCTTCCGGGCGCCGTGGGTCGAGATGAAGTACTCGAGCACGGTGAGCCCCTCGCGGAAGTTCGATTTGATCGGGCTCTCGATGATCTCGCCGATGCCGCCCGTGAGCTTCTTTTGTGGCTTGGCCATCAAGCCACGCATGCCTGCGAGCTGGCGGATCTGGTCGCGCGAGCCGCGCGACCCGGAGTCGAACATCATGTACACCGGGTTGAACCCGCCGCGGCTCTGCCGCATGTGGTTCACCATCGCCTCGGCCACGTCGTTGTTGGCGTGGGTCCAGGCGTCGATCACCTTGTTGTACCGCTCACCGAAGGTGATCTGACCCGTGTTGTAGGCCCGCTGGAACCGCTTCACCCGCGCATCCGCCTCGTTCAGCAGATCGGCCTTCTCCGCCGGAATCTCGAGGTCCTCGATTCCGATCGAGACGCCGCCGCGCGTGGCGAAGCCGAAGCCGAACTCCTTCAGCCGGTCGAGGAACAGCACCGTATCGGCCAACCCGGCCCGACGATACGCCTCGAGCACCAGCTCGGAGAGCTGCTTCTTCTTCATCACGTAGTTGCGATAGCCCTTTTCGACGATCACGGCCTTGGGCACGATGCTGTTGAACAGCACCCGGCCCACGGTGGTCCGCACCCAGCGGGGCCGCCGTGCGTCGTCGTCCACGGTCTCCCGCGGCGGGACGTACCAGAAGTGGATGGGCGTGTGGTACTTCACGGCGCCTGCCAGCAGGCCCATCTCGATTTCCGCGAGCGATCCGAAGTGCTTCGCGTCCTTCCACAGGCGCTTCTCGGTGTCTTCCTTCTTCCCGGCGCCGGCACGACGCAGGTCCTCCTCGAACCCGGCGGGGTCCTTCGTGAGGAAGTAGCTGCCCAACACCATGTCCTGCGACGGCTCGGCCACCGGCCGGCCATCGGAGGGCTTGAGGATGTTGTTCGACGAGATCATCAGCAGCCGAGCTTCCAGCTGCGCCTCGAACGAGAGCGGCACGTGCACCGCCATCTGGTCGCCGTCGAAGTCCGCGTTGAACGCGGCGCAGACCAGCGGATGGATGCGGATCGCCTTGCCCTCGACCAGGACCGGCTCGAACGCCTGAATGCCCAGGCGGTGGAGCGTCGGCGCCCGGTTCAAGAGTACCGGATGGTCCTGGATGATTTCCTCCAGGATTTCATATACCTCCGGGCTCTCCCGCTCGACGATCTTCTTGGCCCGCTTGACCGTCTCGGCGATCCCCTTCTCCACCAGCTTGTGGATGATGAAGGGCTTGAACAGCTCGACCGCCATCGCCTTGGGAAGACCGCACTGGTGCAGCCGAAGCTCCGGCCCCACCACGATGACCGAACGGCCCGAGTAGTCCACCCGCTTGCCGAGCAGGTTCTGACGGAACCGGCCCTGCTTGCCCTTGAGCATGTCGGACAGCGACTTGAGCGGCCGCTTACCCCGTCCGCGAATCGCCTTCGAGCGGCGGCCGTTGTCGAACAGCGCGTCGACCGCCTCCTGCAGCATCCGCTTCTCGTTCCGGAGAATGACTTCCGGCGCCTTGTGCTGGATCAGCTTCTGCAACCGGTTGTTCCGGTTGATCACGCGGCGATAGAGATCGTTCAGGTCGCTCGTGGCGAACCGTCCGCCATCGAGCGGCACCAACGGCCGGAGATCGGGCGGGATCACGGGGATCACGTCCAGGATCATCCACGCCGGCTGGTTCGGCAGATCGCCCGAGTCGCCCGACGACAGGAACGCGTCCACGATCTTGAGCCGCTTGAGCATCTGCTTCTTGCGGTGCTGGCTGGTCTCGTTGGCCACGGACTCCCGGAGCTCGTCCGAGAGCTTGTCCACGTTGATCCGCTCCAGCAGGGAGCGCACGGCGGGCGAGCCGATGTCGGCCCGGAACGCGCCGTCCCCTTCGCTCTTGGCCTTGGCCCGGAGCTCGAGGTAGC
>DATHMJ010000489.1:0-3762 GCA_035487215.1 Gemmatimonadales bacterium | reverse complement strand
CCCCGAACGCCCGGCGAAGCGCTGACAAGTACCGGGCGGTCATGGCGTTATCAAAACCCCCCTTGGCGCACTCCCTCGGGCCATGGCATGTTAGGTCACCCTTCCGAGGCTTTCATGAGTCAGTCGAACGATCACGAGCTGGGAATGGACCGGCGTATTCCGCGCCGGGACTTTCTCAGCGGCATGGCCGTCGCCATTGGGGCGTCCTTGCTCCCGCATCCCCAATTCCTGTTCCCGGGATCGGGCCCCTACGCGCCGGAACGCGCACCTGGGTACTACCCACCGGCGCTCATGGGCCTCAGGGGAAGTCATCCGGGATCGTTCGAGGTCGCGCACCAAATCCGCGACGGCGGGCTCGACGCGATGATGCGGGCGGCGCGGCCGAGCGGTGAATCGTACGACTTGATCGTGGTGGGAGGCGGGATCAGCGGGCTGAGCGCCGCGCACTTCTTTCAGAAAGCCCATGGCGGTCGCGCGCGAGTACTCGTCCTAGACAACCACGACGATTTCGGCGGTCACGCGAAGCGGAACGAATTCCGCGTCGGCGGGAAGCTCCTCATCGGATACGGTGGCTCGCAATCGATCGATTCGCCGTCGCGCTACAGTGCGGAGGCACGTGGGCTTCTGACCGAGCTCGGCATCGAGACAGCCGAATTCTATCGGGCGTACGATCGCTCGTTCCCCGCTCGGTGGCATCTCAAGGGCGGCGTCTTCTTCGATCGGGAGACGTTCGGGACCGATCGATTGGTCGTCGCCGGACTCGGCCGGCGCGACTGGCCCGAGGTCCAGTCGGTCGAGGAGCTCAAGGACGCACCGTTCGCGCCGGAAGTCCTGGCGTCGATTTTCCATCTGTTCACCGCGGACGCCGCCCCCTTCCCGGGTCTTTCGCCGGCGCAGGTGACCGCCAAGCTCGAGAAGACGAGCTATCGGGACTACCTGCTACAACACGCCGCGGTACACCCGGACACGATCCCGCTGTTTCAGGCGTGGACCCACGACCTCTACGGCGTCGGCATCGACGCCGTGCCGGCGCTCGACTGCTGGGGCCTTGGCTATCCGGGGTTCAAGGGTCTGCCGCTGGGTCAGGCAGGCACCGAGGGCATCGGGCTCACGGCGGAACCGCACGAAGAAGAGCCGTACATCTTCCATTTCCCGGACGGCAACGCCTCGATCGCGCGGCTGCTCGTGCGGAAGCTCGTGCCCCACGCCGCGCCGGGACACACCATGGATGATGTGGTGTTGGCCCGAGTGAACTACGCGCCGCTCGACACAGCCCACGCCCCCACCCGCATCCGCCTCAACAGCACCGTCATCCGGGCCGCGAACGCCAAGGGTGGCGGCGAGGTCGAGATCACGTATGTGCGCGGGGGGAAAGTGTGGACGGCGCGGGCACGGGCATGCGTGCTCGCGTGCTGGAACGGGATGATTCCCTACTTGTGCCCGGAGCTGCCCGCGGCGCAGAAGGAAGCGCTCGCGTATGGAGTCAAGGTGCCGCTGGTCTACACCAACGTGGCGATCCGCAACTGGAAGAGCCTCGCCAAGCTCGGCGTGCAGTCGGTGTACTCCCCGGCGGGATACTGGAGCTCGATCCGTCTCGACTTCCCGGTGAGCCTCGGCGGCTACCGATTTGCGCGCTCGCCCGACGAGCCGGTCGTGCTTCACCTGCAGCGGACGCCGTGCAGCCCCGGGTTGCCGGCGCGATCCCAGCATCGCGCCGGCCGAGGAGAGTTACTCGGCACGTCATTCGAGACCTTCGAGCGGAACGTACGGGATCAGCTCGGCCGGGCTCTCGGGGCAGGCGGCTTCGACCCAGCGCGCGACATCGCGGGGATCACCGTCAACCGATGGCCCCACGGATACGCGTACGAGTACAACTCGCTATGGGATCCCGTGTGGCCGGAAGACCAGCAACCCTGCGTGCTGGGCCGACAGCGCTTCGGCCGGATCAGTATCGCCAACTCGGACGCAGGCGCCTACGCGTACGCCAACTGCGCCATCGATCAGGCGCACCGGGCGGTCTCGGAGGTCCTCGCCGAGCGGCAGTCCTCGCGCCGCTGATCCGCGCGAAGCCGTCCCGGTCTCAAGGATCGTTCCAGTTCCGCGCCGGACCCGGACCCACGATGTTGGGGTTGGTGTTCCGCTCGCTCAACGGATAGACCAACCGCCGCGGAATCACGCCGCCCGAGGCAGGCACCAAGTTGGGGATCCCGGTGCGTTTCCAGTCCTGCCAGGCGTCGACGTTCTGGAAGTTTCCGATGTACTTCTCGGTCAGAATCGCCTTGAACAGCGGATCGTTGGGACCCGGCGTCCCGGGCGCCGGCATTGCCAGGGTCACGCCGTTCGCGGTCCACACGGCCTGGAGCGCGTTCCGCGCGACGGACGACGCGTCGCTGTGGTCCACCTGATAGGACGCCTCGGCGATGATCAGCTGGTTCTCCTCCCAGGTGACGAACGGCTGCTTGAACGCTCCGTCGAGCCGGGTGTTGCTCAGGGTCGAGAGCAGGTCCGGCGAGCCGGCGACGCCGGGATCCGCCCCCACAAATTGACCGTTGCCGTTCTGGGCGAAGTACAGGGGCAGGCGCGGATCGGCCGGCGGGCCGTTCATCGTATTCACGAGGAACGAGCCGGCGTAGAGATAGCCTGGGAAGATGCTCTGGAACACGCTCCATAGATCGGACGACGTGGCCCCCTGCCCGCTCAGGGCCAATGCGTAGTCGTTGCCCTGCGCAATGCCGCTGGCGGCCTCGGTGAGCGCGTGGCCGTAGGCGGTCGGATCCCGCAAGGCCACATGCAGGAAGTACCGGGCCTTGAGCGTGTGGGCGAGCGCCGTCCAGAGCGCCGGGTCGCCGGCGTAGACCAGGTCGTTACCGGCCGGGCCCTTGTTGCGGGGTCCGCTGCCGGCGAGAAACGCGATCGCCGAGTCCAGTTTGGCCTGAATCGCGGCGTAGACCGCCTGCTGCGGATCAGGAATCGGCGTGGGGATCGACGCGGTCGCGGCCTGGCTGTAGGGGACGTCGCCCCAGATGTCCGCTACGGTGCCGATGGCGTAGGCCTCGAGCACAGCGGCCACGCCGAAGAAGATGGAGTCACCGCTTACGATCGAGCGGGCCTGGATCGTGCGCAGGTCGCGCAGGCCGCCACCCCCGTAGAAGGCCGACCAGTTGATGAAGTAGTCGTCCTCGCCCACGGAGTAGTTCCCGAGCGAGAGATACTGCGTCTGCCCGGCGCACTGCTGCATCCAGATGCAGATGGTCCGCGCCAGCCGGCTCTCCAGCTGGGCGCTGATGCTGACCTGGGAGGCGACGAACAACGCCTCGTTCGAGGCCGTGGTCGGATTGTTCGGGTCGTCCTGAAGCTTGGGGCCCGTGAGAAAGTCGCTGCAGCCCGACAGGGCTGCCGCCAGGGCCGGACCCAGCATCATCGACCGGAGAAGTGTGCGCATGCGTCTGATCCCGATGAGAGTCAGCGGCCGCATCAGCGGGCCAGGACGACGGTGAACACGAACGACCGGGTCTGCGGATTGTTGAAGAAGTCGATGCCCCGCGCGCCGGTTTCCGCCCCGCCGAGGTTCGTCTCCGGATCCGCACCGGTGTAATTGGTCGACACCGCGAGGTTCCGGCCCGCCAGGCGCAGATCGACGCTCGACATGCCGAGCGTCTTGGTGACGAAGTGGTTCCGCAGGGTGAAGCCCACCGAGATCTCCCGCAGCTTCACGAAGCCGCCGTCCTCGTAAAACGGCTGCCCGATGGTGCTGGCAAACGA
>DATHMJ010000488.1:0-2127 GCA_035487215.1 Gemmatimonadales bacterium | reverse complement strand
CCCACGATGCGATAGCCCTTGGGTTGGCTCGGATCGTCCACCCGATTGATGCCCACGTCGATGACGATCGCACCCCGCTGCACCATGTCGGCGGTGACGAATTCCGGCTTTCCCATCGCGACGATGAGGAGATCGGCGCCGCGGCAGATGCCGGGCAGGTCCCGCGACTTCGAGTGACAGATCGTCACGGTCGCGTCGCCGCCGCGTCCGGGCTGGATCAGGAGGCTCGCCATCGGCTTGCCGACGATGTTCGACCGTCCAACGATCACGGCGTTGGCGCCTTTGGGATCGAGCCCCGACCGGAGCAGCATCTCCTGCACCCCGTAGGGAGTGGCCGGGCGGAGACCGGTGGGGTCGCCGATCGAGACCTTGCCCACGTTGACCGGATGGAAGCCGTCCACGTCCTTGAGCGGATTGATCCGGTTCAGCACCCGCTCGGCGTTGATGTGCTTCGGGAGCGGCAACTGAACCAGGAAGCCGTGGATCCGCGGATCGCTGTTGAGGCGGTCCACGACGGCAAGCAATTCCGCCTCGGTGCACTGCTCCGGGAGCCGCACCGTCTCGGAGTGCATCCCCGCCTCATCGCACGCCTTGCCCTTGGCCCGGACGTACACCATGCTGGCGGGGTTTTCGCCCACGATGACGACCGCAAGACCCGGCTGGTGACCCCGCGCCCGGTGCTCCGCCACCCGCCCGGCCACTTCGGCCCGGATCGCGTCCGCGATGGGGACGCCGTCGAGCACGCGGGCGGTCATCGGGCGAAGTCCACCGCCCGGGTTTCCCGGATCACCACGACCTTGATCTGGCCGGGATACTGCAGCTCGCTCTCGATCCGCCGCGCGATGGACTCCGACAGCTGCGCCGCGGCGGAATCGTCGATCCGCTCCGGTGTGACGACGACGCGGATCTCGCGCCCCGCCTGAATGACGTTGCTCTTCTCCACGCCGGGAAAGCCGTTGGCGATTTCCTCGAGCTTGGTGAGCCGCTTGACGTAGCTCTCGAACGCTTCGCGCCGAGCCCCCGGGCGAGAGCCGCTGATGGAGTCCGCGGCCTGGACGAGCACGGACTCCGCGCTCTCGTGCGGGACGTCGTCGTGGTGGGCCTGGATGCAGTTGATCACCGCCGCGGTCTCCCCGTACTTCCGGGCGATCTCCACCCCCAGCTCCACGTGGGTCCCCTCGCTGTCGTGCGTGAGCACCTTCCCGACGTCGTGCAGCAGCCCGCCGCGCTTGGCCAGCGCCACGTCGAGCCGCAGCTCCGCGGCCATCATCCCCGCCAGCCACGCGACCTCTTTCGAGTGGTCGAGGATGTTCTGCCCATAGGACGTCCGGTAGCGCATGCGCCCGATCAGCTTGATCAGCTCCGGATGGAGACCGTGAATGCCGGTGTCGTAGGCTGCCTGCTCGCCCAGGTCCACGAGCTGAACCTCCAGCTCGCGCTGACACTTCACCACGATCTCCTCGATCCGCCCCGGATGAATGCGCCCGTCGGCGATCAGCGCCTCGAGCGCGCGGCGCGCGGTTTCCCGGCGGATGGGATCGAAGCACGAGATGATCACCGTGTCCGGCGTGTCGTCGATGATGACGTCGACGCCGGTGGCGGTCTCGAAGGCGCGGATGTTCCGGCCTTCGCGTCCGATGATGCGCCCCTTCATCTCGTCGCTCGGGAGCGCTACGGCGGCCACGGTGGTCTCCGCGGTGTGCTCGGCGGCGAGCCGCTGGGTCGCCATGGCGATGATGCGCTTGGCGTCCCGCTCCGCGGTCTTCCGGGCCTGCTCCTTGATGTCGCGCACGAGCGCGCTGGCCTGGGTACGGGCCTCGTCCTCCACCCGCTGCAGGATCTCTCGCCGAGCGTCGTCGGCCGTGAGTCCCGCGATTCGCTCGAGCCGGGCGCGTTGCTCCAGCAGCAGCTTGTCGGTCTCGGCCTCGCGCGCGCGCAGGTCCAGCTCGCGCTGCGCCAACGCCTGTTCCTGCACCCGGAATTGCCGCTCCTGCGAGGCCACGTCCTCCAGCTTCCGCTCCAGCGCGCGGCTTCGGTCTTCCACCCGCCGCTCCGCCCGTTCCCATTCCTCCCGCCGGCGCTGAATCTCGCGGTCGAGCTCCTCGCGGAGCTTGAGCGCTTCCATCT
>DATHMJ010000487.1:0-4584 GCA_035487215.1 Gemmatimonadales bacterium | reverse complement strand
GCGGACGCCGCCTGGAACTCTGGCGCGTACAAGGGCCTGCTCCAGATCCGGGATTCGCTCAAGGTCTCGATCTCCCAGATCGAGGCGCGCACACCGAGTGAGCAGGAGGAGGCACTGCGCACTTACGCGGCGCAGGGGTACGACTTGGTCTTCGCGCATGGGTTCGAGTTTCAAGGTGCCGCCGAGCGAGTGTCGCTACAGTATCCCAAAACTGTCTTCATTGTGACGTCTGGCGAGCGCGCCTCCGGAAACGTCGCGCCCCTGGTGTTCCGCCTCGAGGAAGCCAGCTACCTCTGCGGCATGGTGGCCGGCGGGATGACCAAGTCCAACGTGATCGGGTTCGTCGGCGGCATCGAGCTGCCCCCGATCAAGGCTGCCTACGAAGGCTGGGTGCGCGGGGCCCATGCGGTGAATCCGCACGTCGATGCCCGGCAGATCTACCTGAACAGCTTCGACGATGCCGCGGCCGGACGGGAAGCGGCGCTCGCCCTGATCCGGGTGGGCGCCGACATGTTCCATCACAACGCCGATGCGGCCGCCCTTGGCCTCTTTCAGGCCGTGAAGGAGGCGCCGGGCGTCTACGCGTTCGGGGCGAATTCCGACCAATCCGAGCTGGCGCCGGAGCACGTCCTCGGCTCGGCGGTGATCGATCTGCCCAGAGCCTTCCTTCTGGTGGCGCGCGAGGTCCAGGCGGGGAAGTTCACGCCGCGCGTCGAATCCTTCGGCCTGGCGAGCGGCGTCATCCGCTATGCGCCCAACCCGCGCCTTGCTGGCTCGGTGCCCGCCGGTCTCAAGGCTCGCGTCCGAGCCGCGGCGGATTCCATCGCGGCCGGCACCCTTCAGCCGGTGCCTTCACCGGGGTTCGCGATCCGACCGACTCCGGGGACTCGGTCGGGTCCGACGTCCGATGCTCAAGCGGTCGCCCGGTGACCGACGTCGCCCTCCCCGACGTGGTCCGTTTCCTCGACGACTTCCTCCGGATCAATGAGGTCCCGGACGACCCCAACGCGCTCAACGGGCTCCAAGTCGCCAACGGGGGGCGCGTGGCGCGAGTCGTGGCCGCCGTCGACGCGTCGCTCGAGACCATCGAGCACGCCGGCGGCCAGGGGGCACGGGCACCCGCCGGCGGCGTGCTCTTGCTCGTTCACCATGGCTTGTTCTGGGATGGGCACGTCCCGCTCACAGGCAGGCGCTTTCGAAAGGTGAAGGCGCTGTTCGACCGCGACGCCGCGTTGTACTCCGCCCACATTCCCCTCGATCTCCATCCGGAGGTCGGGAACAACGTCGAGTTGGCCCGACGGCTCGGGTTGCTGGTCGAGGGATGGTTCGGCAGCTATCGGGGGGTTCCGATCGGCGTGTATGGGTCAGCGCCTGCGACACTGTCGGATCGGACCCGCCTGGTCGCGGCCCTCGATGCCGAGCTTGGAACGACCGCCCGGCTCATCCCCGGCGGACCGGATCAGGTTCGCCGGATTGGGATTGTGACCGGGGCGGCTGGCTCGATGATCGCGGCGGCTCGAGACGCGGGCGTCGACACCTTCATCTCCGGCGAGGGGGCGCATCACACCTACTTCGACGCCATGGAAGGCGGCGTGAACGTGATCTATGCTGGTCACTATGCGACCGAACAGGTCGGCGTCCAAGCGCTGGCCGGTCGCCTTCAGGTCCAATTCGGCCTCCCTTGGGAGTTCCACCGGCATCCTACCGGGCTGTGATGGCACCAGCGCTCGAGCTGCGAGGCATCGTGAAGCGATTCGGCCCCGTGCAGGCGCTGCGCGGGGCCGACTTCACGCTGGCCACCGGTGAAGTTCACGCGCTGCTCGGCGAGAATGGCGCGGGCAAGTCCACGTTGATGCACGTGGTGTACGGACTCATCAAGCCGGATGCCGGCACCATGACGCTGCGAGGCAGGGCGGGTGTGCCACGCTCCCCGCGGGAGGCGCGCCGCCTCGGCATCGGCATGGTCCACCAACACTTCACATCGATTCCCGCGCTCACGGTCGCCGAGAACGTTGCGCTGGCGGCAGGATGGTCGGTACGGCCTCGGGCATTGCGTGCGAGGGCCGCCGCGGTCATGGAGCGGATCGGGCTGTCGCTCGAGCCCGACGCCGTTGCCGGCTCTCTGTCGGTCGGGGGTAAGCAACGGCTCGAGATCATCAAGGCGCTCGCGGCGGACGCCACGATCCTGCTTCTGGACGAGCCGACCGCCGTGCTCGCGCCGGCGGAGGCCGACGATCTGCTGCGCGTCGTGCGCGACTTCGCGGCCCGGGGCGGATCTGCCGTCCTCATCACCCACAAGCTCGAGGAGGCGCTGCGGGGAGCGGACCGCGTGACTGCGCTTCGCGCGGGACGGGTTACGCTCACCGGCTTGGCCGCGGAACAGACGCCCGCCTCGCTCGCGCGGGCGATGATCGGCGCCGACGCGCCACGGGGAGGCCACCGTCGCCTCGTCGCCCCGAGGGAACGACCGGTGCTGGTTCGTTGTGAGATGCTCGACCTCTCGCGGGAAGATGGCCGCGGAATGGCGATCCGGAACGGAACCCTCGGGATCGGTGCCGGAGAGATAGTGGGCGTCGCCGCCGTCGAGGGAAACGGCGAGCGGGAGTTGCTCCGCGCGATCGCCAAGCTCGTCCGTCCCTTGCGAGGTCGCCTCGACGTCGCCGTACCCGTGGCCTTCATCCCGGAGGACCGAACCACCGAGGGACTGATCGGCGAGTTGGCGCTCACCGACAACGTGGTCCTCGGACTCGGCCGTGCGGCGGCCTGGGTGCGCGGTGCTCGGCTCGATTGGAGCGCGGCCCGCGAGCGAACCTCCGCCATCATCTCGCAATTCGGGGTCCGGGCCCCCGGACCCGACACGCCCGCTGGCAGCCTGAGCGGCGGCAACCAGCAGAAGATCGTGATCGCGAGGGCGCTCGAGCTTCTCCCCCGGGTCATCGTGGCCGAGAACCCGACGCGAGGACTCGACGTCCGGGCGGCGGCGGACGTCTGGGACCGCCTGACCGCTGCGGCGGACGCCGGAACGGCAGTAGTCGTGTACTCCACCGATCTGGATGAGCTACTGGAGCGGGTGGATCGGATGGTGGTGGTCGCGCAGGGCGTCATCACTCCCGCGCCCGCCGGAGCGGGACGCGGCGAGCTCGGGGCGATGATGCTGGCCGCGCGGCCGAGCCAGACGGCATGAAGAGGTCCGGAGCGGGGGCGGCCGTGCTCGCCCTGGTGATCGGCTTGGCTGTGCTGGCCGCCGGACTGTGGGTGGCGGGGTTCGACGCGCTCGCCGCTCTCACGGCGCTGTGGCGCGGCGCGTTCGGCTCGTGGTACGCCTTCACTTCCGCGACGCTGGTTCGAGCGGTCCCTCTTGTCATCATCGGGTTGGGCATCGCCGTCGCGTTTCGCGCCAATGCGCTCAACATCGGCGCTGAGGGACAGTTCTATGCGGGCGCGATAGCGGCCACGTGGACCGGTCTCCACCTCGGCCACGTCAGCCCGGGACTCGCGGTTCCGGCGGTCTGGCTCGCGGCGGCGCTGGCCGGGGCGCTCTGGGTCGTGCTGCCGGTGTGGTTGCGAGTGCGGTTCGGCGTGCTGGAGGTGATCAGCACGCTGCTGCTCAACTTCGTCGCCGGAGCGCTGGTCAGCTGGATGGTGCAGGGACCACTGCAGGAGGCCAAACGCATCTACCCCCAGAGCGACCCGATCGCGGACGCAGCGCGACTGCCTCTGCTCCCCGGGACACGACTGCACCTCGGCTTCGTGGTCGGCGTGGTCCTCGCCATCGTTGTGTGGTACGTCTTCGAGCGGACGATCTGGGGATTCGAACTCCTTGTGACCGGTACGGGACCTCGCGCCGCGAGCGTCAGCGGCCGGATCAACGTCGGTCGCGTCATCGGGTACGCGCTGCTCTGGTCAGGCGCGATTGCGGGACTTGCCGGGGGGATCGAAGTCGCCGGAGTCTCGTACGCGCTGTTCCAGAACCTGTCTCCGGGGTACGGCTTCACCGCGATCGCGGTAGCGCTGCTCGCGCGGCTGCGCCCGATCGCCATCGTGGGGGCTGGCGTGCTCTTCGGAGCGCTCGAGGCGGGTGCGGGCGCCATGCAGCGAGACGCGGGCATCCCGGCCGTCGCCGTGTACGTGGTCGAAGGCGTGATCATCCTCGTGTTGCTGCTGGCCGAAGCCACGGCTCGTCGCGCGCGCACGACGGTTACCTTGCCGGACGCGCCGGCCGAGGCCGCATGACGTCCGTGGCGGAAACCGGCGCGCTCGTGGGTTTTCTGGCGGCCTCGGTGCGCGTGGCCACGCCGCTCCTCTTCGCCGCCGTCGGAGAGACGGTGACGGAGCGCGCCGGCGTGATCAATCTCGGGCTCGAGGGAGCGATGCTGAGCGGGGCCCTGGGCGCCGCACTCGGAGCGCGGGCAGGGCCCTGGGCCGGTGTGGCGGTCGGCGCTCTTGCCGGCGCGGCGGTCGCCGCGCTGTTCGCGATCTGGGTCGTCGGGGCGCGGGTGAATCAGATCATCGCCGGTACGGCGGTCACGCTCGTCTGCGTGGGTCTCACGGGAACGGTCTACCGGGAGGCCTTTGGCGCGGGCG
>DATHMJ010000486.1:0-5217 GCA_035487215.1 Gemmatimonadales bacterium | reverse complement strand
GACCCCTCGACCTGGCCCCTCGTGCTCGAGCGCGCGCTCGCCGAGTGCTCGGCGGATCTCGGTCCCGATCATGCGGCCACGCGCGAGCTTCGGGACATCATGGTGTCGCTCCAACGGCTCCCCCGCCGCACCGCGCGCAAGGCGAAGACGATCGCCCGGCGGCGGCGCCTCGCCGGCGATGGCGTTCGCCGCCTGCGCCGCCTCTGCACCCAGGCGCCCGAGGTCCGGCGGCGAGTCGAGCGGGCGGCGAGCCGGTTCGCCGACGGCCCGGAGGGGATCTCGCGGATGCGCCGACTGCTCGACCTCCAGGCCCACCGCTTGGTGCATTGGCGCCGGGCCGCGCGCGAGATCAACTATCGCCGGTTCTTCGACGTGAACGATCTCGTGTCCCTTCACATGGAGGACCCCGAGGTCTTCGCGCGGAGTCACGCGCTCGTGCTCGACTGGATCCGCGCGGGCTACATCGACGGCCTGCGGATCGATCACCCGGATGGACTCCTCGATCCCCTGGGCTATCTCCAGCGGCTGGCCGAGGATGCTTTCGGCCAACGCAACGGCGGTCAGGCCCCCATCTTCGTCGAGAAGATCCTTTCGCGTGGCGAGCGGCTTCGCGACGCGTGGCCCGTGTCCGGGACGACGGGCTACGACTTCCTCAACGAAGTCGAGGCGGTGTTCATCGATCCCGAAGGCGCGGCGCAGGTGGAGCGCGACTACCGCCGTATCGTCCGGCGGCACGTCGGATTCAGCATCACCGCGCTCAATGGCAAGCGGCGCGCGCTGGAGACGGGCCTGTCGGCCGGCGTGCACCGACTGGCGGAGCGCCTGTTGCGCCTCTCGGTGTCCTCCGGACCGGGGCGCGTGCGCCGCCACGATCTGGTGCACGCGATCATGGAGACGATCGTTCACCTCCCGGTCTACCGCACCTATATGGACGATCGGCGGCTCGAGCCGTCGTTCATCGACCGGGCGCTGCTCGAGGACGCGCTCGCCGCCGCGCGACCGAGCGGCCGGGCGTCTCCGGCCGCGTTCGACATGCTGGCGACGGCGCTGCTCGGGTCGTCGACCCCGGGCACCCCGGATGAGGAGCGGCTCCGGCGCCGCTTCGTGCAGCGCTTCCAGCAGGTGAGCGGTCCCGCCACCGCAAAGGGTGTCGAGGACACCGCGTTCTATGCCCACGTCGCGCTGCTCGCGCGCAACGAGGTCGGGGGCACGCCGGACGCTCCGCTCAACCACGCCGTCGCCGCGCTGCACGAGGGGAATGCGTACCGGGCCGCGTGCTGGCCGCGCACACTGCTGACCGTCACCACGCACGATACCAAGCGGTCGGCCGATGTCCGGTCCCGTCTCGACGTGCTCTCGGAGCTGCACGACGAATGGGAGGAGCACGTGTACCGCTGGCGCCGGCTCAATCGGACGCTGCGGACCAAGGCTCGCGGGCAGCTGCTGCCGGACGCGAACACCGAGTACCTGGTGTACCAGACGCTGGTCGGCGCGTGGCCGCTCGAGCTGAGCGGACAGGCCGCCGATGCGATGCCGCCGGCGGCGCTCGCGGCGTTCCGCGACCGCATTGCCACGTACGCGCAGAAGGCGGCGCGGGAGGCGAAGATCGAGACCAGCTGGGTGGAGCCGGATCCCGACTTCGAGGCGGCGCTCGATCGCTTCGTCCGGCGGGCGCTCGATCCGGCGGTCGCGCCCCGCTTCATCGGCGACCTCGCCGCGTTCGTGGGCCGCGTGGCGCGCCCCGGCCTTTGGAACGCGCTCGCCCGCCTGCTCATCCACCTGACGGCGCCGGGCGTGCCGGACCTGTACCAGGGCGACGAGCTGTGGAACTTCTTGCTCGTGGATCCGGACAACCGCCGCCCGGTCGATTTCGAGCACCGCGCGGCGTTGCTGGACGAGCTGGTGAGCGACTTCGAGGACGACGCGGAGCGCCCGGCGCTGCTCCGCGGCCTCGTCGAGCGGCCGGAGGACGGACGGATCAAGCTCCACGTGCTGCACCGGACGCTCCAAGCTCGGCGGGCGATGCCGGGCCTCTTTCAGGGCTCGGACTACGAGCCGCTCGCGGTGCAGGGCCCGGCGGCGTCCCACGTTTTCGCGTTCGTGCGGTCCGGCCCGGCAGGGTCGGTCGTGGTCGCGGTTCCTCGCCTGATCGCGCGCCGGCTCATGCCGGGGCAGCTCCCGCCGGCCCGCTGGACCTGGTCAGGGACCGCCGTCCGCTTGCCCCCGAGCCTCGTTGGCGTCCAATGGAGCAATCCGTTCACGTTGGAGAAACTCACCGGCGAGCCGAGCGGTCTGGACGCGGGCGACCTGTTCGGTACCTTGCCCGTGGCGCTTTTGCTGGCCGGTCCGAAGCCCTAGGCATCCCGTCTCGAACCGCCGACCCCTATGTCCCTCGAGCCACTCAATCCCGGCACCGTGCCGGACCTGTCCGATGCGGCGGCGACCCCGCCCCACGGCCTCCCCGACAACGACGCGCTCCGCGATCGGGTGGACAAGGTGGCGGGCCGAACCGCGGATCTCCAGACGGCGCTGTTCGCCGAAGGCACGCGCTCGGTGCTGGTGGTGCTGCAGGGACGCGATGCGGCTGGCAAGGATGGTGTGGTGAGCCACTTTTTCGGCCGCCTCAACCCCATGGGCCTGGAGTTGACCAGCTTCAAGGTTCCCTCGCCGCTCGAGCTGAGTCACGATTTCCTCTGGCGCGTGCACCACGCCGTACCGCCCCGGGGGAAGATCGGCATCTTCAACCGCTCGCATTACGAGGAGGTGCTGGTCGTACGGGTCCACCACTTGGTGCCGCCCGACGTTTGGGGCGCACGCTACGATCAGATCAACGGCTTCGAGCGGCACCTCGCCGCGAACGGCGTGACCATCCTGAAGTTCTGCTTGCACATCTCCCGCGATAAGCAGCGGAAGCGATTGCTCGCCCGCCTGGACGATCCCCAGAAAAACTGGAAGTTCAACGCCGCCGATCTGCGGGAGCGGGAGCGGTGGGACGATTACACCGAGGCGTACAAGGACGCGCTCGCCCGCACGAGCACGCCGTGGGCTCCATGGTATGTGGTCCCGTCCGACCGGAAGCCCGTACGCGATCTGCTGGTTGCGGAGGTGGTGCTGGACGCGCTCGAGCGGATGAAGCCGGTGTATCCCCCGGTGCCGGGGGAGGTGGCGCAACTCAGGAAGATGTTGGCGAAGTGAGCGTCAGGTTTGACCGTCGGGCCCCACCAGGATCACGGCCACGTCGCTGCCGAGGACCACGTAGGGTGCGCGGTCGCCGACGACCTGGATCATGGTGTTGACCAGCTTCTGATTGGTCGACGAAAAGCGGATGGCGACCTGGTAGGTGGCGCTCGTACCGCCGCCCGGCGGGGTGAAGTTCTCGAACTCGAGCGTGTAGTCCGGCCGCACGAAGCTGAATCCCTGACCCAGATACGGCGTCAGCTCCGGCGGCACCACGCCCTGCCCGGGATCGGCCGGCCAGATCCCGGTGTCGTAGAACTTGGTAAAGGCCGCGAGCCGCACGGTCTCCATGTCCGACGTGGCCTGGGCGGTGAGCGCCCGGTGCTTCAGCTCGATGTACCGCATCACCATGATGCCGGCCAGGATCGAGATCACGATCATGACGATGAGGATCTCGACGAACGTGAACCCGCGCCGGCCCAGTCGCTTCATCGGTGCGACCTTTCCGCCAACACATGGAAGCTGTTGCCGACGAAGCGGGGCAGGGAATCGCCCGAGTTGAGCGTGAGCCGCACCGAGCCGTTTTCGCCGTGGAGCGTGTAGCGGTCGCCCTCGTGCTGTTCGTAGACGATGCCGGGTGGCGTGGCGCCGGCCTCGGCGATGGAGCGGGGAAGCCGCCCCTGCGCGATCCGGAACCGTTCGATGCGCTGCAACGTGGTCGCCATGCCGATGCGGAGACTGGCCTCCTGCGCGGCGGTGGACTCGACGCGGGGCGGCGTGGGGAGGAGCCAGGTCGGCTGCTCCACCGCGATGTAGACTCCGACACCCAGCAGGATCGTGAGGCCACCCGCGATGATCGGCGAGACCCGATGCCGGTCGCGCTCACGCGCCGCTTCGGCGGCTTTCTCCGCCGCGCGATCCGCGCTCTGCTTCCGCATGACCTCGACCGCGGCGTCGAACAAGGCTTGCTTGTGCTCGGGCATCGTTGGGTGCGTCCGGCTCAGGGAGAAACCGCTTCATCGGCGAGCGCCCGCGCCACCTGCGCCGGGAACTCGCGGATGTCGATCGGCTTCGTGATGTAGCCATCGAAGCCGGCTTGCATCGCCCGCTCCCGATCACCCCTCATCGCGTGGGCGGTCAAGGCCACGACCCGAAGTCGCGCATACGCGGACTGCCGGATCTCGGCCAGCAAGGCGAATCCGTCCTTGCCGGGAAGCTGGATGTCCATGAGCACCAGCTCGGGGTCGGTCGCCGCGATCGTCTCGAGCAAGCCTTCGCCGCTCCAGAGCGCAGTGATCTCGTGACCCTTCAAGCTGAGGAGGGTCCGGAACAGCTTCATGTTGTCCGGGCTGTCCTCTACGATGAGAATTCGGGACACCGCGTTGCCTCCCGACAAGTGCGATTTTCGCTGGGGCTGAGGTGCAAGACTCAGGCCACGCGGGGAGGGCGCAACCGTCAGCCCTGCACGCGCTTGAGGACGGCCTTGACCCGGGCGACTAACGACCGGGTTTGCACCGGTTTGTTGCGGTAGTCGTGGGCCCCGAGGTCGAGGGCTTTCTCCTCGGTTTCCCCGGAATGGGAGGTCAGCATAATGACCGGGAGGCCGGCGGTTCGCATCTGCGCCCGGAGCTCCTCCAGGATCCCGAGACCGTCCAGCCGCGGCATCTCGAAGTCCAGCTGCGCGAGCCACCCGTCGGTCGCTGGAGCGGCCAAACCGGGGGTTCGACCGCCGTGGCGGTCCGTTTGAGATTGACTCCTCATGCCGCTACGATTCCGCCCTGCCTGGTGGCCACGACCGCGCGTCCCGTACGCCCGAGCTCTTCCATGCCCGCACCTCGTGGCTGATTGTGCTCCCTGATGCACTGGCCGTAATTGGCCTCGGGGCCATCGGCGGCTCCGTGGCCTGGCAGGCACGCTTGGCCGGTGTGTCCCGGGTCGTGGGGTTCTCCCCCGAGCGTGGCGAAGGCGTCGCAGCCCTCAAGGCGGGCGCCGTCACCGAGCTGGCCGACTCTCCGATCCAAGCGGTGCGCGGGACCACAC
>DATHMJ010000485.1:0-7514 GCA_035487215.1 Gemmatimonadales bacterium | reverse complement strand
GCTACCCGCACCGGCTCAGGCACCCGAGACCACAGGCTAGTCCAGGGCCTACCGTGTGCGCCTGCGACCGCATACCCTCAAGCCGGTATCCGCCGATACCGTATCCGCACCGGCGCAGGCCCCGGAGACCACTGCGTAACTCCAGGAGGCGCGTATGAGCGTGGAGGAGCGGCTCGACCGGCTGGAGCAGAGGCTGGGCGTGCTGGAGACTCTCATGCGGGACGCGCTCAAGACGCGCGGCGAGCCGGCCGCGGCGCCCTCCTCGCCCGCCGCCCCCCCGATCGACACCCCGCCGCGCGCCGCCCCGCCGATCGACCCCGCACCGCGTCCTGCTCCGCCATCGGTCGCGCCCCGAGTCGTGAGCCCACCGAGTGCCATCCCGGAGCCCACGCCCCAAACCGGCGGACTCTCTTCCGAGGCATGGATCGGCCAGCGCGGGCTTCTCGCGGTCGGGGTTCTCGCGCTGCTGCTCGCCGCCGGCTATCTGCTCAAGCTCTCGTTCGAACGCGGTTGGATCACCGAGGCAGGGCGCTGCATCGGCGGTGTAGTGGCCGGGCTCATCGTCGGCGGGCTCGGCTGGCGCCTGTTGAGCAAGTACCGCACCTACGGCGCCGCGCTCATCGGCTGCGGCGCTGGGATCGTATACATCGCCGTCTGGGCCGCGGCCAAGCTGTACGGACTCCTGCCACCCGCCACCGGCATCGCGGGCCTGGCGCTCGTTTCCCTGGCGCTGGCCGCGATCGCCTACGGGATCGCTGTGGAAGCGCTCGGCACCACGGCGGCGCTCGGTGCGTTCCTGGCTCCGGTTCTGCTTGGCCAACGCCCGGCGAACGCCGACACACTCCTGATCTATCTCGCGGGAATGGCCCTCGCCCTCGGCTGGGTGGCCGGCCAGAAGCGCTGGCGCACGACGTCGGGTGTGGCGGCGCTGGGCTTCTTCGCGCTCGGGTGGTCGGCCGCGGGCGACTCGCACCATCCCTTGGGCGCGCTCGCGTATGCGGTCGCCGGTGGAACCGGCGGGATCTATCTCGGTCTGCGCGAGGCGTGGTGGGAAACGCGGCTGCTCGCGTTCTGGGGTGGATGGGCGCTGCTCGCGACGATCAATCCGAAGCTCGACCCGCACTGGCCCATTTTTGCAGGCGGATTGCTGCTCGCGGCTCCGGTCTGGGTCCACGGTCTTCGCCGTCCGGTGTGGCGTCCCCTCCGGCTGTTCGGCGCCGCGGCCGAGGGGTGGTCGCTTGGGGAAGCGATCTATTTCTTTGCGACACCGGTGCTCCTCGGTTGGGCGGTCCGCGCGCTCGCGCCGGATACCTTCGCGACCCATGCGGGCCTCAGCGCGCTGGTGGTCGCCGTTCCGTACTTGGCGGCCGGTTACTCCGGCTTGCGCACGCCCTTCGCGCTCGTCGGCGCGACAGCCGCGGCTGTCGCCGTCCTGGAGCGATGGTCCGGCGTCGAGGCCCCCGCGATCCTGCTGGGCCTGAGCCTCTTGTGGGCGATCCTCGATCACCCGCTCGAGCGATCGGACGGCCGTTGGTACGCTGCCATCACGCTGGGCGTCGCCCTGCTGCACCTCTTCGGCGACGATCAACGCCGCCGACCGCTCGACGATGCGGCCTTCGTCGGGCACTGGGCTTGGGTCCTATGGCTGGCGATCGGGGTGACCGTGGCGCTCGCCGCCCGGGTGTGGAAGTCGGAGCCGGCCACGCCTGCGGCCGGCATGACCCGGGCCGGATTGTGGCTCGTCGCCGGCGCGCTGACGCTCTTCGGGATCACCGGCGAAATTCGTCGGTTTTTCCAGCTGCGTGAGAGCTCGGTGGAAACGGCTCAGCTGGCCGGTGGGCTGGCCGTGAGCGCCTGGTGGCTGGTGTTTGCGGGGGCGTTGGTGACGGTTGGCCTGAGGCGCGACCTCAAGCCGGCCCGTTGGGGCGGGTTGACCGTGGCGGGGCTCGCCGTTCTCAAGGTGATGCTGTTCGATCTGTCCTCGCTCGACGCGCTCTACCGCGTCGGGTCGGTATTCATTCTGGGTCTGGTGTCACTGCTCCTGGCCTATCTGTACCACAGACAAGCGAGAAGCTCCGTTTAGGCAAGCGAGAAGCTCCGTTTAGGGTAGCCCCCGCTTGAATTGTCGTCCGGGTTGCGCCATCATCACGACTTCCGTGATGCGAGGAACGTCGTGACTGTCTCCGCCCTCCCGTCGTCTCCAGCCGCGTTCGCCCAGGCGACGTGGGGTGACGTCGCTCCGTACTACCAGGAGCTGGCGGAGCGTCCGCTCGACGGTGATGGCTTGGAACCCTGGCTGCGGGCGTGGTCGACCCTCGAGGAATTGCTGACCGAGGCGGCCGCGCTCGCGATGATCGCCTACACGATCGACACCGGGAACGCGGAAAAAGAAGCCGATCACCTCCGGTTCTCCACCGAGATCCTGCCGCTCGCGGAAGAAAAGAGCGTCGCGCTGGCCAAGCGCCTGGTGGCCTCGGGGTATTCTCGGCCCGACCTCACGACGACGATCCAGCGCTTTCGGACCTCGATCGAGATCTTCCGCGAAGCCAACGTCGCGCTGTTTGCCGAGGTGGAGCAGCACTGCGCCACCTACCAGCGGATCACCGGCTCGATGACCGCGGAGTGGGAGGGCCAGCAGCGAGCGCTTCCGCAGCTGCTTCCGTTCCTCAAGAGTCCCGACCGCGCCGTCCGCGAGCGCGCCTGGCGAGCCGGCACCGTGCCTTACATGGCCCAGCGGGACGGCATGGCGGCACTCTTCGACCGCATGTACGAGCTGCGCCAGCAAGCGGCCCGCAATGCCGGGTTCGCGAATTTCCGCGACTACGTCTTCCCCGCAAAGTTCCGCTTCGATTACACCCCCGCCGACTGCGAGCGGTTCCACGACGCGGTCGAGCAGACCGTCGTTCCGGCGGTGGAACGGCTCCTGGGACACCGCCGCATGCGGCTTGGTCTGGATCAGCTTCGGCCCTGGGACCTCCAGGTCGATCCTTACCGGAGTGAGCCGCTTCGGCCGTTCGGCGGAGCCGACGAGCTCGTGACCAAGGCTCGCGGTGTCTTCGCCCGGGTGTCGCCCGAGCTTGGCGCGGAGTTCCAGGCGATGATCGACCACCGGTTGCTGGATCTGGAGAGTCGGAAGGGGAAGGCGCCGGGCGGCTACTGCGAGACGCTGCAGCATCAGGGACGCCCATTCATCTTCATGAACGCGGTCGGCTTGGTGGACGACGTCAATACGCTGCTTCACGAGGCCGGCCACGCGTTCCACGCGTTCGCGGCGCATCCGCAACCCTTCATCTGGCAGCGGCACGCCGGGTCGGAAGCCGCCGAGCTGGCATCGATGTCGATGGAGTTGCTTGCGGCACCGCACCTCGTCGGTCCCAGCGGCTTTTTTACTCCCGAGGAGGGGCGGTCAGCGGCGATCGAGCATCTCGAGGACGTGCTCATTGCCCTCGCCCACATCGCCTCGGTGGACGCGTTCCAGCACTGGATCTACACTAGCGGCCAGGGAGCCGACGCGGACGCGCGCGACCGGGCGTGGCGCCGAATCCGGGCGCGTTTCGAGCGGGGCGTCGACTGGGAGGGACTGGAGCGCGAGCGGACAGCTCGCTGGTATCGCCAGCTGCACGTCTTCCTGTATCCCTTCTACTACATCGAGTACGGGATCGCCCAGCTCGGGGCGCTCCAGGTCTGGCGCAACAGCATCCGCGACCCCGCGGTCGCGGTGTCTCGCTATCGAGCGGCGCTGGCGCTGGGGGCCACCCGCCCGCTTCCCGAGATCTACCGGACGGCCGGTGCCGCGCTCTCGTTCGACGCGGCGCTCATGGCCGAGCTCGTCAGGCTCGTGGAGGATCGGATCGAGGCGCTCAGGGTCGAGATGCCGTCGCGCAACGGCCACTAGCCGCGGAGGTTGCTTCCCGGGGGGCCCGCGGCGAGATTCAGCCCGACCTTGAGGGGGAGAAGCGGATGGCCAAGGAAGAAGGCATCGAGATGGAGGGCGTCGTGACCGAGGTCTTGCCGGACCGGAACTACCGTGTCCTGCTGGAAAACGGCCACGAGGTCCTGGCCTATGCGGCCGGGAAGATGAGCAAATTCAAGATCCGTGTGCTGGAGGGCGACCGGGTGAGTGTGGTCCTCTCGCCCTACGATCTCACGCGCGGGCGAGTCATCTACCGGCACAAATAAGGCGATTCGCCGCTTTTCCGAAGTAGACGATCGGCGGGCCCCTCTCTCGAGCGGCCCGCCGTTCTTGCCGGCCCTAGGCCCCTCTCACTGGACCTTGGTGACGTTCTCGGCGGCGGGGCCCTTCGCACCCTGCACGATGTCGAACTCGACCCTCTCGCCCTCCGCGAGGCTGCGGAAACCGTCCATCTTGATCGCGGTGTGATGGACGAAGCAATCCTTGTCCCCATTCTCCGGAGTGATGAATCCGAAGCCCTTCGCGTCGTTGAACCACTTGACCGTGCCGATGGTGCGAGTCATTGCGACTACTCCGCGTTGTGTTGACTGCCTCGGCGATCGGGAAAGTCCGACCAGCCGAGCTCTTGTGACCGCAGGGCCTTCCTGCGGCACAAAAAGACGAAACGGCCCGAGGGCGATGGGCCCGGGCCTTTCGATTGTTGATCTATGCGACGATTGGGGACAAAGAAACACCGAGGCCGAAAACTCGCGTCCAAATATGTATCGAACAAGTGTTTCGTCAAGTGTCGTCAGATCTTGAGCCACCTGGCTGCGACGCGCGCGAGGTCGGGTCCCGGTCGCCGGGGCGCTCCGCCGGCGGCTCGATTCAAGGCCTGGAGGAACTCCGGGGCCGACGGATATCGGGCGTCGACCTCCGCTCGAAGCGCTCGATCCAGGACCCTCCACAGTTCGGGCGGCACGTCTTCGCGAAGCCCGTCGGTCACCGGGAACTGGTTCGTCGTCTGTCGCGCGAGCACCTGCTCCGGGGTGACCCCGGGGAACGGCGGCATGCCGAGCAGGGCGTAGTAGGCGACGGCGGCCAGACTGTAGAGATCGGATCGCTGGTCGACTCGTTCCCCCAGTAACTGTTCCGGGCTCGCGAATTGGGGCGTCCCGCTTTGACTCGTGGCGCCGCCATACTTGCCGGCGCCGCGGAGCGCGAGCGCGAGACCGAAGTCGGTGATCCGGAGGCTGCCGTCCGGCTCGAGTAGCATGTTCTCCGGCTTGATGTCCCGGTGCACGAGCCCTGAGCTGTGCGCGTGTGCCAGCGCCGAGAGCGCTTCCCGCAGCAGCCGCAGGACCTTGTCGAGCGGGATCGGCCCTTCCCGCTCCACCAGCTGCGCCAGACTGGGCCCTTCGATCAGCTCCATCGTGTACCAGATGAGCCCCGACCGGCCGGCGATATCGTAGATGTTGACGATGTTCGGGTGACTGAGCCGCGCCGCGAGCTGGGCCTCGCGCCGGAACCGCTCGACGACCGCCGGCTCCTGCGTCAGCAGCGGATGCAGCACCTTGAGCGCGACTTCCCGCTCCAAATGAAGGTCGCGCACGCGATACACGCGGCCGAATCCGCCTTGGCCCAGCTTGCCGAGCAGCTCGTAGTCGTCGCCCAGCGCCCGGCGAAGCCGCTTTTCCCAGCGCGCGCGGTCCTCTCCGTCCAACAGCGCCGGCACGCCGGCGATCGGCGTCACTACCGGGGTTTCGTAGGTTCCGGCCTCCGACGCGAAATCCTCGAGCATCTCCGCGGCGGTGAGGTACCGGTCCTCCGGCACGGGGCGGAGCGCGCGGACGATCACCCGCTCGAGCGCACGAGGGCAATTGGGACGTAGCTCGGTCGGCCGGCGGAGCTCTCGCGTGTCGAGCGGCGGCTCCAGCGCCGTGATGGCGTAGTAGAGGATCGCTCCAGCAGTGTAGACGTCGCTCGCCGGATCGCCGGCCGCCCCGTCGCGAATCTCCGGGGCCATGAACGCGGGCTGACTGGGTACCGCTCCCGCGGGAATCACCGGGAGCGTCCAGCTGCTGAACCGCACATCGGTGATCGTGGCTCGGCCCGCCGGGTTCACGATCAGTGACGCGGGCACGACTCTCCGCAGCACGAGCCCCCGGGCGTGGGCGTGCTCCATAGCGCTGAGCAGATCGCGCGCCAACGTGTGCACGGTGGGTATGGGACGGGCACCGCGGAGCACGGCCTCCTGCAGACCTTCGCCCTCGATCCAGTTCCCGACGCGAAACGCGAGCGTGCCCGTCGTGCCCACGTCGTAGACGTGACGGATCGCCGGATGGTCGAGCTGGCCCAGCGCTTCGGCTTCACGCAGGAACCACGCGCGGGTGGGCTCGTCGGAGTAAAAGTTGACCCGGAGGCTCACGCGCCGCCGGAGCACGCGGTCGGCCGCGAGAAACAAGACCCGCTCCCGGCTGGCCGCCACCAGGCGCTCCAACTGGTAGCGCGAGCCCACAGCCGCTTCAGTTGCCTGGAAGGCGGCGAGCGGGTCCGGGGCTGTCATCGCTGAAGGCCGCGGCGACGTTCGATGCGACCGCGCCCGCCGCAGGCCGCGGAGCTGCACCAGCGACGACTCTGTGTCGTAGACGCGTCGAGGAACAACAGCGAGCAGGGGTCGCCCGCGCACCGGCGGACCGTGCGGGCGCGATCGGCCAGGGTGAGGGCGGCGGACCGCGCGACCGCGTCGAGCGCGAGCGCCGGCCGCGCCGGCGCGAACGGCAGCTCCCACGCTCCCGCGGTTCGAATGAGCTGCTCGTGACCCGGTTGTCCGGAGAGACGGGCGTTGATCGCGGCGATGGCGGACGCGGGCGGTTGGCGTCCGGCGCTCAACGCCTCGGCCAGAAGGGTCAGCTCGCGCCGGAACGCGAGCACGACGGGGAACGGGACCGCGTCGACGTCCGACAAGAGCTTCTCGGCCTTGGTCCACCGATGGTACGCGGCGGGGTCGGGAAGCTGATCGGGCGGTGCGGCGCTCCGGCCTCGGGCCGTGTTGACGAAATCGAGCCAGAGGGCGTCGCCCAGCAGGGTGAACTCAGGGTCAGGCATCGCGCGGGACGTCAGCCGTCCCCAACCTCCAAGTCGGAGATTTCGACCGAGTTCCGGCCGCCTCGCTTGGCGCGGTAGAGCGCGGTGTCGGCCGCCGCGAGCACCCCGCTCACGGTCGTCCCGTGTCGCGGCGACTCGGCAATGCCGATGCTCAGCGTGCAGTGGCCGAACTCGGGGTGCGTGCGCGCCAGCGCGTCGAGGCTGGTCTGCACCCGGGACACGAACACCTGGGCTTCGGTCGGCTTGGTCATCGGGAGGATCACCAGGAACTCGTCGCCGCCGAGTCTGCCGACGACGTCGAGCGCGCGAGCCTGCTGGCGGAGCACGTTGGAGACGAGCACCAGGAGCCGGTCGCCCGCCGCGTGGCCCATCGTGTCGTTCACCACCTTGAACCGGTCGAGGTCGAGCAGCAAAACGCTGGTGTGCAATTGGTGACGGAGGCTTCGGGAGATCTCGGCGGCGAGACGCTCCTCGAGCGCCCGCCGGTTGTAGAGCCCGGTCAGCTCGTCCGTCG
>DATHMJ010000484.1:0-5037 GCA_035487215.1 Gemmatimonadales bacterium | reverse complement strand
CTCGGCGTGGACCAAAATCATCCGCGAAATCACGGTTGCGGCCAAGGCCGGCGGCGGCGATCCCGACGGAAATCCACGGCTGCGCTTGGCGGTGGACTCCGCCCGCGCCGTCAACATGCCCAAGGAGAACATCGAGCGGGCCATCAAGAAGGGCACCGGCGAGCTCGAGGGCGCCTCCTTCGAGGAATTGACGTACGAGGGCTACGGTCCCGGCGGCGCCGCGATTTTCATCGAGACGACGACCGATAACGCGAACCGCACCGTCGCCGAAATCCGCCACGCCTTCAGCCGGAACGGTGGAAATCTCGGCGCCTCGAACTCGGTGGCCTGGATGTTCGACCGGAAGGGGCAGATCTATCTCGACGCCACCAAGCTGGACGAAGACGCCACGCTCGAGGCCGCGCTCGACGCGGGAGCCGAGGACTTCGCGCACGAAGGCGAGCAGTACATAGTCACGACGTCCCCCCCCGCGTTTCACGCCGTGCAAGACGCGCTGCGCACCCGCAAGATCCCGATGGACTCGGCCGAGCTGGCGATGGTCCCCAAGAATACGGTGCGAGTCGAGGGGGCGGACGCGGAGCGCATTCTCAAGCTGGTGGAAGCGCTGGAAGAGCTGGAAGACGTGTCGAAGGTTTTCTCCAACTTCGACATCGATGCCGCCCAGCTCGCGGAGGCAGAAGCCTGACCCGACCCGCCACATGAAAGTGCTCGGCATAGACCCCGGCACCGCGGTCCTGGGATACGGGGTCGTCGAGTCGTCACCCGGCCGGCCCCCCCGGCTGCTCGAGTGCGGCATCCTTGAAACCCGAGCCCGCGATCCCCTCCCCTCCCGCCTGCGGGTGCTGCACGACGGCATCCGCGCGCTGCTCGCGCGTCACCGGCCCGATGCCATGGCCGTCGAGAGCGTGTTCTACGGCCGGAACGCGCGGACGACGATGGTCATGAGCCACGGCCGAGGGGTCGTGCTGCTCGCGGGGGAAGAGGCGGGCGTGCCGATCAGCGAGTACACCCCCGCGATGGTGAAGAAGGCGGTGGTCGGACGGGGCGCGGCGCTGAAACCACAGGTCGGCTACATGGTAGCGCAGCTGCTCCGGTTGCGGAGCGCGCCGCAGCCGGCCGATGCCGCCGACGGTGTGGCCATTGCGCTGACGCATCTGCTGCTGGGCACTCGAGTGCGCGCGCCGCGGCCGGCGTTGATCGGACGATGATCGCCACGGTGACCGGGGTCCTCGCCGCCCGGGAAGGCGAGACCGTCGTCGTCCAAACCGATGGCGGGGTCGGCTACGCGATAACCGTCCCCCTCGGCGTCTTCGAGCGACTGCCTCATCAGGGGACGCGGGTGAGTCTCTACACCGAGCTGGTGGTGCGCGAGGATGGCTGGTCGCTGTACGGTTTCGACCACGCGGGCGAGCGCGCGGTCTTTCAGCGGCTGCTCAGCGCGAGCGGGTTCGGCCCCAAGCTCGCGCTCGCGCTCTTGTCGGCGCTCGGCCCCGAGCGGACGGTCCGAAGCATCCGCGAGCGCGACATCGCGGCCCTGAGCACGGTGAGCGGCATCGGCAAGAAGAAGGCGGAGCGCCTCGTGCTGGAGCTGCGCGATCGGTTCGACGACGTGCCCGTCGCGGCGGAACGGCGAGCCAGCGGCCCCGAGCAGGCCGTGCGAGCGCTCGTGAGCCTCGGCTACACGCCGGCCGCCGCGGAAGACGCCGTCCGCCACGCGCTCACGGCGAGTGCCGACGGCGACACCGCGGCCGTGGTGCGGCGAGCGTTGGCGACGTTGGGGAGGCCCTTCTAACTTCCGGGTGCCTCTCTCCCGCAACCTGGACCGGCCATGCCCCTGCCCGCCGTAACAGCCGAATGGAACTGTACGCGTTGCGGCACGACGAACCGGAAACTGGTGCCGGTGGGGACGTCGCGAACCGTTGACCGCTGCTCGCACTGCGGCGCGAAGCACGTCGTCGAGCCGGGCGTGCGACCCCGGGTCCGCTGGACGGCGGCGGCGGCGTGACGCGAATCCAGGTCACGACCCCGGACGCTTTGCCGGACGAGCCGGCCGACGCCGCCTTGCGGCCGTCCCGGCTCGATGAGTTCGTGGGCCAGCAGCAGGTAAAGGGATCACTCCAGATCGCGATCGATGCCGCGCGCGCACGCCGCGACACGCTGGACCACACGCTGTTCTTCGGCCCACCAGGACTCGGCAAGACCACGCTCGCCATGCTCATGGCGCGCGAGATGGGCGTACAGCTGCGCACGACCTCGGGGCCGGTGCTGGAGAGGCCCGGCGACCTCGTCGGCATGCTCACCGGTCTGGGCCCGGGTGACATGCTGTTCATCGACGAGATCCATCGGCTTCGCCCGGCGCTCGAGGAGTATCTCTACCCGGCGATGGAAGATTTCCGCGTGGACGTCCGGATCGCCGACGGCCCGAACGCCCAGACCGTCCCGATGAGGCTCGAACGGTTCACGCTGATCGGCGCGACGACACGCTTCGGCCAGCTTACGCCTCCCATGCGGGCCCGCTTCGGCATCGTGGAGCGGCTCGGCTTCTATCCGGTCGAGGATCTCCAGACGATCGTCACCCGGTCGGCGACCATCCTCAAAGTGCCGTTGGACCAGGCCGGTGGGCTCGAGATCGCGCGCCGGAGCCGGGGCACCCCGCGGGTGGCGAACCGCCTGCTGCGACGCATCCGGGACTTCGCGGAGGTCCGGGCGGACGGACGCATCACCGGCACCGTCGCCGTGGAGGCCCTCCAGCGGCTCAATGTGGACGAGTTCGGGCTGGACGACATGGACGCGCGCATCCTGCTCACGATCATCGAGAAGTTCGGCGGGGGACCGGTGGGGATCGGTACGGTGGCCGTCGCGGTGGGCGAGGACGCCGGCACGCTCGAGGAGGTTTACGAGCCGTTCCTGATCCAGCAGGGGTTTCTCGAACGGACGCCGCGGGGGCGCTGCGCGACGCCGCTCGCGTACCGCCGTTTCAGCATCAAGCCACCTTCCAGCCAGGCCGCGTTGTTTTGACACCCGATCGACCCTACGCCCTCTCCGATTTCGACTACGAACTTCCGCCCGAGCTGATCGCCCAGACGCCGATCGAAGAGCGGAGCGCCAGCCGGTTGCTGGCGGTCCGGCGCACCGGGCGCCTGGTCGGGGGGCCCACCGGATTCGAGGACCTGGTCTTCAGCGATCTGCTCGGCCTGATCCCGCCCGGCGATCTTCTGGTGCTCAACACGACCCGAGTTCGCCACGCCCGGCTCATCGGCACCCGGCCCTCCGGCGCCCAGGCCGAGGTGCTCCTGATCCGCCCGGCACAGGACGGTACCTGGCTGGCGATCGGCAAACCGGGGAGCGCGCTCGAGCCCGGCAAGCGCATCCAGCTCGATCCGAGCACGTTCGTCGAGACGGTAGAGGTACTGCCGGACGGCCACCGGCGAGTGAAGATCGTCGGGGCCACGGCCGAAGAGGTGATGGGCCGTCGGGGGCGCGTGCCGCTTCCTCCGTACATCACGCGCGAGCCGGTGCCGGCGGACGCGGTTCGCTATCAGACCGTATATGCCAAGCGGGAGGGCAGCGCGGCCGCGCCGACCGCAGGCCTCCACTTGACGAACGAATTACTCGACGGGATGTCCGCCAAGGGCGTCATGATTACCGGACTCGATCTGGAGGTGGGACCCGGCACCTTCAAGCCGGTCGAGACCGAGCCGATCGAAAATCATCCGATGCCCGCGGAGCGCTTCGACATTCCCGATCGAGCCGCCGCCTTGGCGGCGGAGGTCCGGCGAAGCGGAGGGCGCCTATGGGCGGTGGGCACCACCGTCGTACGGGCGCTCGAGAGCGCCGCCGACAAGAACGGCGCCATCCGCCCGGGCGTGGGCGAGACCTCGCTGCTCATCCTCCCGGGCTATCGATTCAAGGTGGTCGACCGTCTCATTACGAACTTCCACTTGCCTCGGTCCACCTTGCTCATGCTCGTCAGCGCGTTCGCCGGGCACGACACCATGATCGAGGCGTACCGCCACGCCGTGAAACGGCGGTACCGGTTCTATTCATATGGTGACGCAATGGTGGTGATTTAGAAGCCGGCCGTTCGCTATTAGCCTTCAGCTAACGCCTACCAGCTGACATTCAATGGCTACCGAATCTCTCTTCTCCAATCCCGCCGGTGCTGCCGTTGCCGCCGGGCAGGCGTATACCAAGGCCCTGCTCGACGTGATCGGCGATCGCGATCCCCTCCCCGTTCTCGCCGAGCTGGTCCCGTGGGTGGACCAGCGGGTCGCGACGCTGGACGACGCGGCTGTCCGCCGGCCGGAGAAACCCGGGAAATGGTCGGTCCTCGAGGTCGTGCAGCACCTCGCGGATAGCGAGATGGTGTACGGCTACCGGGTCCGCATGATCCTGAGTCAGGACACGCCGCCGATTCCCGGCTACGATCAAGACGCGTGGGCCCGAACGTTCCGCTATCGCGAGCTGCCGGTCGCGGAAACACTGGCGCAGCTTCGTGCGCTTCGTCCCGTGAACCTCCGCCTTTACCGCTCCCTCGATGCGACCCAACGGGCGCGGGCGGGCCTCCACTCGGAACGCGGACCCGAGAGCGTCGAGCACATCGTGCGCCTTATGGCGGCACACGACCTCGTGCACCGCCGGCAGATCGACCGGATCATCGCGGCGCAGCGTTGATGTTCGAGTTCAGCGTCGATGCGACGGCCGGCCGAGCCCGAGCCGGCCGGCTCACGCTTCCTCACGGTACCGTCCTGACTCCCGCCTTCATGCCCGTGGGGACTCACGGCGTCGTGCGCGGGCTCCATCCCGACGACGTGAAGCGGGCGGGGGCCCAGATCGTCCTCGCCAATACCTACCATCTTCATCTGCGCCCGGGCGAAGACGTGATCGCCGCCATGGGTGGCCTGCACGCGTTTACGACGTGGGAGCGCCCGATGCTCACCGACTCGGGCGGGTTCCAGGTCTTCTCGCTCGAGGGGCTCCGGCGGATCGAAGAGGAAGGCGTCGAGTTTACCAGCCACGTCGACGGCTCGGTTCACT
>DATHMJ010000483.1:0-4195 GCA_035487215.1 Gemmatimonadales bacterium | reverse complement strand
ACGCCATGAACGTGCCGCCGTAGGTCTCGGCCATCACCTTCGTCAGCGCCGCCGTCAGCGTCGTCTTGCCGTGGTCCACGTGACCAATCGTGCCCACGTTCACGTGCGGCTTGCTGCGCTCGAATTTCTCTTTGGACATGGAAGTTTCCTCGAAATGCTCTGCCACGCTTTCACGGGCGCGGCGCTCAAATTCCCGTCACACCGAACAACTCAACACCTAACACCGAAGTCCCGCGTTCAACTGGAGCCCACGACCGGAATCGAACCGGTGACCTCGTCCTTACCAAGGACGTGCTCTACCGACTGAGCTACATGGGCCTTACGTCGAGCTCAGCTTGTGGCAGCATTCCAACTCTGGAGCGGGTAGTGGGAATCGAACCCACGTCATCAGCTTGGAAGGCTGAGGTTCTACCATTGAACTACACCCGCGCTGATGCCTTCCTTCTGCCGGCACCTTCGCAGGACGACTCCTCAACCCACTCCAGGAATTCTGGTGGAGGGGGAAGGATTCGAACCTTCGAAGGCGTAAGCCGGCAGATTTACAGTCTGCTCCCGTTGGCCGCTTGGGTACCCCTCCGCAAAACGAGCCGCGTATTTTGATTTCGCAGGGGGGGTGTGTCAATGCACAATTGGCCCGTTATTTGCTTGGGGAGCCCCGCCGGTCCCGTCCCGGCCGCCGCGGCGCTCCCCCGGGAGCGAGCCGCCGACCCCCGACCGACCCCAAAACCGGCGCCGCCGGTGCGGTTTTGGCGGCCGCCCGCTCCAGGCGCTCGAGCAGTTCCCCCGTGATCGCCCGGGAGGTCCCCGGACGCATTTCCGGGGGGAGCTCTATGGGGCCGTAGCGCACCCGAACCAAGCGGCTGACCTCGAAACCGACCGCATTCCACAACCGCCGGACCTCGCGGTTGCGGCCCTCGTGAAGGACGACCTGGTAGGTCCCGTGGTTGGCGTCATCCGCGGTCCCCGGTGCCGGCGCGACCGCGTCGAACCGCGCCGGGCCATCCTCCAGGGCCACCCCGCTCAAGAGCTGCCGCAGGATGTTCGACCCCGGGCGCCCGCGCAGGCGTACCCGGTAGACCCGCTCGACCTCACCGGAGGGGTGCATCAGGCGATGCGCCAGGGCCCCGTCGGTGGTGAGCAGCAGCACCCCCGAGGTGTTCACGTCCAGGCGCCCGACGCTGATCCATCGCCCGGCCGCCGGGGCGGGCAGGCGCTCGAACACGGTCGGTCGACCCTGCGGGTCGCTGCGGGTCGTGACCTCGCCGAGTGGCTTGTAATAAAGGAGTACTTCCCGCCCCGACAGTCCCGCGGCGTCGAGCCCGAGCCTGCGCCCGTCCAACCGGATGTCGTCCTCGGGGCCGGCGCGATCGCCAAGCTGGGCGGTACGGCCGCCGATGGTGAGGCGGCCGGCACGAATCCACTCCTCAACGGTGCGGCGGGAGCCCAGGCCGGCGGCCGCCAAGAGCTTCTGCAGTCTGATCATGCGATCATAACGGTGCGGTCTTTAGAAATTTCGCGGCGATCTTGGCCCGATCCCCCGCGTCCAGCGTAGAAGGGCACATCATGATCTACGACAGTATTCTCGGCACGATCGGCAGAACCCCGATCGTGCGTATCCAGCGTCTGGCACCCAAGAACGTCACGATGTACGTGAAGTGCGAGTTTTTTAACCCGCTCTCCTCGGTCAAGGACCGCCTGGCGATCGCCATCATCGAGGATGCCGAGCGCTCCGGGGCCCTGAAACCCGGTCAGACGGTGGTCGAGGCGACCTCCGGCAATACCGGCATCGCGCTCGCCATGGTCTGCGCGGCCAAGGGCTACCCGCTGGTCGCCACGATGGCCGAGAGCTTCTCCGTCGAGCGCCGCAAGGTGATGCGCATGCTCGGCGCCAAGGTGATCCTGACGCCGGCCGCCGAGCGCGGCACGGGGATGGTGAAGAAGGCGGCGGAGCTGGCCAAGAAGAACGGCTGGTTCCTCGCGCGGCAGTTCGAAAACGAGGCCAACCCGGCCTACCACCGCAATACCACCGGTCCGGAGATCCTGCTGGACTTCGCCGGCAAGCGGCTCGACTACTTCGTGACCGGCTGGGGCACTGGCGGCACGCTCACCGGCGCCGGGGAGATGATCCGCCTCGCCCGCCCCGAGGTGAAGATCGTCGCCACCGAGCCGGCCGGGGCGTCGCTCCTGACGGGTAAGCCCTGGGCACCGCACAAGATCCAGGGCTGGACCCCGGACTTCGTGCCGGCGGTCCTGAAGAAGGAGGTCGCCCACCAGATCCTGCCCGTCACGGATCAGGAGGCGATCGAGACCGCGCGCGCGCTCGCCTCGCGCGAGGGCATCTTTTGCGGCATCTCCTCGGGTGGCACGTTCGCCGCGGCCGTGAAGGTCGCCGCCGAGGCGCCCCAGGGCGCGGTGATCCTGGCGATGCTGCCGGACACCGCCGAGCGCTACCTCTCGACGGTGCTGTTCGAAGGCATCGCCGAGGGCAGCGATCCGGAACCCTAAGAACCGCCGCCCCTTCACCCGCGCCGCCTTGCTGCAGCGTCGTCGCATGACCCAGCCCACGGATGCGCGCCGCTACGCGCCGCTGTCTGAGCCATTCCCCATGTGGCGCGGCGGGGCACTGCGTGGTGGGCGCATCGCCTACGAGACCTGGGGAGAGCTCAACGCGCGGCGCGACAACGCCATCCTGCTCTTCACCGGGCTCTCCCCGCCGGCGCACGCCGCCGCTTCCGCGCAAGACCCGAGCGAGGGCTGGTGGGAGGGGATGGTGGGCGCGCAGTGCGCCATCGACTCCGAGCGCTTCTTCGTCATCTGCGTCAATTCGCTCGGCTCCTGCTTCGGCTCCACCGGCCCCGCTTCGATCGATCCGGCCACCGATCAGCCCTACCGGCTCAACTTCCCGGATCTCTCGGTCGAGGACATCGCGCGGGCCGGCTACGAGACCATGCGCTCACTGGGGATCGAACGGCTCGACACCGTGATGGGGCCGTCGCTCGGGGGCATGGTGGTGCTCGCGTTCGCGGCCCAGTTTCCCGGGGCTGCGCGGCGGCTGCTGTGCATTTCCGGGACCGCGGCGGCCGCGCCGTTTGCGATCGCGCTGCGCTCGATCCAGCGCGAGGCCATCACCACGGACCCGGCCTGGAAGGGCGGCAACTACAGCCCGGACGCACCGCCGGTCACCGGACAGCGCCTGGCGCGCAAGCTCGGCACCGTCACCTACCGTTCCGCAGCCGAGTGGCAGAAGCGCTTTGGGCGCGAGCCCATACGCGCCGACATGGCGCGCACCGATCCGTTTGCGTCCGAGTTCGCCGTGCAGGGCTATCTCGAGTCGCTGGCGCAGAGGTTCGTGAGCGCCTTCGATGCCAACTGTTATCTGTACCTCTCGCGCGCCATGGACCGCTTCGAACTCGATAAGCACGGTGATCCGGTGACGCTGCTGCGCCGGGCCAACCTCGAGTCCGCGCTGGTCATCGGCGTGCAGACGGACCTACTCTTCTCGGTGAGCGAGCAGCAGGCGATCGCGCACGCGCTCGAGCACGCCGGCGTTGCGACCCGCTTCGCACCGCTCAGCTGCATCGAAGGGCACGATGCGTTCCTCGTGGATCTGAAGACCTTCGGAGGCGAGATCGGCGCGTTCCTGCAGAGCCCCTGAGGCGGGAGGCACGTTTAAACTGGGAAAGGCACCAGAAAGACGCTTCCGGATTAAGTTCAGTCAACGCCGGCTCGCCGGCGCGGGCCCTCATAATGGGCCGGGGATAACGAGAAAAACGAGACGTGGTCGAGAGCGCACACTTGGAACGCCGTCTTCATACGAGGCACCGGGCCCGCACCATCGTCTACATCACGGTGCCGGGCGGCCGTCGCAAGCTGTGCAAGGCGGTCAATCTCTCGGCGACCGGGGTGTTCATCGAGACCTCGAACTTGGGCTTGCGCAAAGGCCAGCAGGTCGTGCTCTCGTTCGCGATCAATCTCGGCACCATCACCAAGCTGCACCGCCGCACCGCGGTCGTCGCGCACGTCTCGCGCGGCGGCACCGGTCTCATGATGGAAAGCTTCGCCCAGGCCTCGAGCTGATCGCCCGCGTGCTCTTTTAGAGCGGCGGCAAACGCTTGTAGAACACCGTGGTGGTACACAGTCCGCCGCCGGGCCACAGCGCGTAGTCCGGGATCTCCCCGACCCGCTGCCAGCCGCC
>DATHMJ010000482.1:0-2367 GCA_035487215.1 Gemmatimonadales bacterium | reverse complement strand
GACCAACTCCAGCCGCTCCTCAAAATCCCCTATTTCCTCTCGGCCGCCTGGCTCCGGATCGACCCAAACTTCGCGCCGCTCAAGGGCAACGCGCGCTTCGAGCGGCTGGTGGTGGGGAAGTAGCGGCGCTCCACCTGCTCTGCAGACAAGAAAACGGCCGCCTTGCGTAGCGGCCGCCTCGTAGCACCCCCTCGAATTCCGGTCTGCACAGTGGCTAGGGGCGGAATCGAACCGCCGACACGCGGATTTTCAGTCCGCTGCTCTACCATCTGAGCTACCTAGCCCTGAGGGGTCGGAAAATCCCATCGCCGCATCCCTTTTGCAAGTCGGCGTCACGAGGCTTGCCCCGGCGACCGCGGCACCACCCGACCACGCCGGCCGGAGCTCGAGGCGATGGTCGCGGGCTATCTCGGCGTGAAAAGCAAAGCGCCGCGGCGTCCGAAGGACACCGTGGCGCGACCGAAGCGACGCTGAGGCGGGGCGCTCTCAGGTGATGGGAACCATCCAGCCGTGCTTGTCCGGGGCGCGCCCGTATTGAATGTCCGTGAGCGCGCCGTAGAGTCGCTCCGCCACGGGTCCCGGGTTGCCGTCCCCTACCGCGAGCGTCCCGTCTGGGAAGCCGAGCAGCGCGACTGGTGAGATCACCGCCGCAGTGCCGGTCCCGAACACCTCCGTGAGGTTGCCCCGGCGGTGGGCGTGTTTGATCTCGTCGATCGACACCCGGCGCTCGCTGACCTTCACGCCCCAGTCACGCAGCAGCACCAGCACGCTGTCGCGCGTCATACCGGCCAGGAAGGTGTCGTCCAGCGGAGGCGTGACGACTTCGTCGCCCAGGCGAACGAAGAGATTCATCGTGCCCACCTCTTCGATCCACTGGTGCTCCAGCGCGTCGAGCCACAGCACCTGGTCGAACCCGCGCTGCTTGGCTTCCTGCGCGGCCTCGAGGCTCGCGGCGTAGTTGGCCGCGGCCTTGGCCGCCCCCAGTCCGCCCGGCGCCGCGCGCACGTGGCGCATCTCGACCCAGATCTTCACCGCCTCGCGCTTCTCGCCGTAGTAGCCGGCGACCGGTGACAGGAGCACGAAGTAGGTGTACTGCTCCGCCGGCCGCACGCCCAGGAACGGCTCGCTCGCGAACATGGTGGGGCGGATGTACAACGAGGTGCCCTTTCCCGACGGCACCCAATCTTGCTCCACCCGGATCAGCTCGACCATCGAGTCGTGCAGCCACTCGGGCTCGATCGGGGGCATGCACACCCGCACCGCGCTTCGATTGATCCGGCGGCAGTGGTCGTCGAGCCGGAACGAGCGGATCCGGCCGTCCGCCCCGCGGAAGGCCTTGAGCCCGTCGAAGATGGCCTGGGCGTAGTGAAGCACCGCGGCGGCGGGCTCGAGACCGAGGGGCCCGTACGGCGCGATCCGGGCATCGTGCCAGCCGCGCTCCGGATCGTAGTCCATCACGAAGATGTGGTCGGTGAAGTGGCGTCCGAAGCCGAGCGACTCGAGGGCCGGCTTGGGCTTGAGCGTCGCCGCCTTCTGAAACGCAATATCGAGCGACATGGTCGCCTGTCCGCCGAGGGTCTTGGTCATGTCAGGAACTTACCCCGCCGGCGCCGAGACGACAGCGGCAGCCGCCCCCGGACTTGACCGGCACAGTTGGCATTAGCGGGTGCCCGCTCCGGCACTGTCCAGAGCGATGGCACCGTCCCGCGCCGCGGTCATGACCGCCAGCACGGTCGGCCAGACCCGATCGAGCCGATCGAACACCGCCACGACGCCGATCATGTTGCGGTGCCGGTTGATCCAGGGGACGAACCCGCCCGCGCCGGGACTGGAAAGCAGCAGCGCTCGCCCGGTCGTCGAATCCACCACGTCGCGCCAGCAGCCGAGGCCGTAGGTCTGATCGCCTCGCGGGGACACCCGACTGGTCACACCCGCTGTCTGGTCCCGCGTCATCTCTTCCACGGCCGACTCCGACAACACCCGCTGGCCGTCGTGCATGCCGTCGTCCAGAAGCATCTGCAGGAACGTCGCGTAATCCCCGGCCGACGAGTAGGCGAGTCCTTCGGACAGCATGGGATTGGCCGTCGCGCCGTAGCCGGTGTGCTGCAAGCCCAGGGGCGCGGCGATCGTCGCCGTGAAGAGGTCGGCCCAGGACGTGTTGGCCGCGACCTCCGCGACCCGTCCCGCCACCGTGAACGCGGCTCCGCCGTAGGCGAACTGGCGACCGGGCGGAGCCTGGAGCTTCGTCTTCTCTCCGATCTGCCGGGCGCAGACATCGAGCGTCAGCTGTTGCTGGAACATGCAAGGCGAGTAACCCGGCAAGCCGGAGGTGTGCGACAGCAACTGCCGCAACGTGATGCCCTTCTT
>DATHMJ010000481.1:0-6537 GCA_035487215.1 Gemmatimonadales bacterium | reverse complement strand
AATGCGGAAACCCGGGCAAGTCCTGCCGACGCGTCGGCCAGGCGTTGCTCCGCGCCGGCCAGCTCCACCGCGGCGGCCCGCACTGCCCGCGCGGTACGCCATTCCGTGTCCTCCAGATCGGTCTCGGCCACAGTCGTCCGCGCGCGTGCGGCCATGACGCGGGCGCCCCGCTTGCCGCCGAACTCGACCGTGTAGACCGCGCTCAGCGCCGCGAGCCAGCGCGACTCGAACACGGCACTGGACACGGCGTAGCCCAGCTCACCCTGCACGTCGGGCTGAGGTCGGGCTCCCGCGGTCCGCTCTCCCGCCCTGGCCACCTCCCACGCCGCGCGCGCGCGGTCCACGGCCGGATGGTAGTAGAGCGCGACCAGACCCAGAGTCGCCGAGTTCCACAGGGTGTCGGACGCGCCGCGGGTGGCCAGCCACGCCCGCAGATCCGGTGCGTCGAGCCGGCGGCTCGTGTACGCCTGCGCCGTCGCGGCAGGATCGAGCGGGGCCGGCGTGTAGTGCGCACAGGCGACGGACGCGCAAGCGACGAGGGCGCCCGCGGCGCGCATGTTCAGGCGCGGGGGTGGAATTGCTTGTGGACCGAGCGAAGGTACTCGCGGTCCACATGGGTGTAGATCTGTGTGGTCGATAGGTCGGCGTGCCCCAGCATCTCCTGCACGGCCCGAAGATCGGCGCCTCCCTCCAGCAGATGCGTCGCGAAGCTGTGCCGCAGCGTGTGCGGCGTCACCCGCTTCGTGATGCCCGCCCGCCGGGCGCAACGTTTGACGATGCCCCACGCCCCGACCCGGGACAGGGGCTCGCCTCGCGCGTTGAGCAGCAGGCGACCGTCTGACGCCCCTTTGTCGAGCGTTGGACGGAGACGGCGGAGGTAAGTGGACACGGCGCCTATCACCTGGCGACCGATCGGGACGACTCGTTCCTTCGCGCCCTTCCCGAACGCCCGGACCAGCCCATCGGCGAGGAAGAGGTCGGTCAATCCGAGCGCGGTAAGCTCGGAGACGCGGAGGCCCGCACCGTAGGCCAGCTCGAGGAATGCTCGATCGCGCCACGCCAGCCGCTCCTCGATCGCAGGCGCCGCAAGCAGCTTCTCCACCTCGGCGACCGACAAGACCTCCGGAAGCCGGCGCCACCGCTGGGGACTCTCCAGTCGATCGCTCGGATCGGCCGCGACCCGTCCTTCGCCGATCAGAAATCCGAAATACGTGTGGATCGCGGAGACCTCGCGCCGGATCGTGGAGGGACTGAGCCCGAGGTCCTTGAGCAAATAGACGAAGTCGCGCAGATGCGCCCGGGTGAGAAGCGAGGGTTGGCGCACGCCCTGACGCACTGCGAACTCGCCGAGACGGCGCAGATCGCGCAGGTAGGCTTCGACCGTATTCGCGCTGTGGCCGCCCTCGAGCGACAGATAGTCGCGGAACGGCTCCAGCTCGAACGCGCGGTCGATCTCCTCCAGCGTCGCGGTCATTTGCCCGCTCCCGAACCTGCCCGAGAGCGCCGGAGCGCCTCGGTGATCTCCGCAGGTGCGAGACCGAGCAGCTCGCCCGCGCGATGCATGACGCGATCCTCTTGCGCGCCGATGGCCCCGTCGCTGAACGCGGCGTGCCACATCTGCTCGACGAGTGCCAGGCGCTGGGTGCGTCCGAACCGCTCGATGAGCCGCTCGCGAACTTGCGCCAGCCGAGCTTGCTCCGCGGTGGGAGTCGCCGCCGGATCGAGGCCCCACCGGCTACGGAGGTGGCGCTCGATCACGGCGCGGTCGTCGGGCGTGAGCGCCGCATCGGCGTAGGCCAACTCGAGCACGAGCATGGCGGCGCTTCGGGGATTGATCGCGGCATATTCGCCGGTCGGCTTGGGATCGCCGAGGGCACGGGTCGCGGCGTCCCACACCCGCTGGCGCCGCCGCCGGCGGGCGCGGAGCCACAGGGCGACACACCACGCCGCCACGAGCACCAGCGCCAGCCAGCCGAGCGTCCGGTTCACGCCCGAGAGGATGACACTGATCCGGTGCCAATTGGCGCCCAGCTCCGTGCCAAGGATCGTGATGCCGCCATACCAGATCCCGGACGCGAGGGCGATCGGCAAGCCCGCACGGAGCGGTGAGAGGTTCACGATGCCGGCAAACGGCGGGACGACAGCGCGGATGCCCGGTAGGAAGCGGGCGAGGAAAATGCCCGCGATGCCGAAGCGCAGATACTCCCGCTCGATCACGCCGATCGCCTCGGGCGTGAGCAAGCGACGCCCTGCGGTCGTCTCGAAGAGCCGGCGGCCGTAGCGACGCGCCGCGAAGTACACGCCCAGCGCGCCACCGACGTTGGCCAGCCAGACCACGAGGAAAACCGCGACGGGCGAGGTCACCCCGCGATTGGAGAGGAAGGCGCCCAACAGCGCTGCCGCGTCCGCGGGGACCGGCGGCATGATGTTCTCGACCGCCGCGATGAGCCCGAGAAACGCGTAAACGGCGAGTGGCGGAAGGCCCGCGAGCCACTCCAGGACCGATTCGATCAGCTGGCCTCCAACGTCGCCACCGCGAGTACCGCCAAGCCCTCGCCCCGACCGATGAATCCCATGCCTTCGTTGGTTTTTGCCTTGACGCTCAGCTCCCCCGCGGCGACACCCAGCCGCCTCGCCAGCTGCTCGGCCATCGTGCGGAGATGGGGCGCCAGCTTCGGCTGCTCGGTGATGATCGTGAGATCGGCCTGGCGGAACCGGAGCCCCTTCCGACGCACGACGTCATGCGCGGAGCGAAGCAGCTCCATGGAGTCGGCGTCCTTCCAGCGGGGATCGGTGTCCGGAAACAGCTGGCCGATGTCGCCGGCGCCGGCGGCCCCCAGGATCGCATCGGTGAGGGCGTGGGCGACGGCATCGGCGTCGGAGTGGCCGGCGAGTCCGTACGGGTGGGGGACGGTCACGCCGCCGAGAACGAGGGGGCGGCCGGCTACGAAGCGGTGGGAGTCGTAGCCGATGCCGACGCGGATCACGTGCGGGCGGGCGTGCGCTCGGGCGCCGCGCTCCCGCGCACCGCGCTCTGGGGCGCTTGGGGCGCTTGGGGCGCTCCGCCGGCGTGAGCGGCCCTTCGGCCGCTGCAGTTCCCGCTACGCGCGCGCGACGAGGCTCTCGATCCGGTGGCGGGAACTGACGCGGCCAGCGGGCCGCCCACCCCGGCCGTCGCGCCCGTGCGCCCGTCACGCCGTTCGCATCCGTCGCGCCCGGCGCGGACCGCGACGTGCGGAGTGAGTGATCCGCAGGGCGCGTCGGCCCCCGCCAATAAGCCCGGACGCTCCCCACGCGAGCGTAGCGGGAGCCGCAGCGCCCGAAGGATCGCCCACTCCGCCGGAGCGGTCCGCCAGCAACGGACGCGGGCTGTCACGCCGCCACCGGCTCCTCGATCACCGAGTAATCCTGCCGGCGGCGGCGCGGCGTGAAGCCCGCATCGCTTATCAGCCGCTCGATCTCCGACAGGGTCGTGCGGTATGTCGTGCCCGCCGCCGACACGACATTCTCCTCCATCATGAGGCTGCCGTAGTCGTTGGCGCCGAAGCGAAGTGCCACCTGCCCCACCTTGTGCCCCATGGTCACCCAGGACGACTGCATGTTCGGCACGTTGCCGAGCACGATGCGGCTGATCGCCAGGGTCCGGAGGTAGGTCACCGCGTCGGTCTTCCTATAGTGCGACATGCCCGGCGTGCCCTCGGGCTGGAGCGGCCAGCAGATGAACGCGGTGAAGCCGCCGGTGCGCGATTGCACATCGCGCACGCGGAAGAGGTGCTCGATCCGATCGGCCAGGCTCTCGCCCAGGCCGTACATCATCGTCACCGAGGTCTTCATCCCCTGCCGGTGTGCCTCCTCCTGCACGCCGAGCCACTCCTCGGTTTGAGCCTTCTTTCGGGCGACCCGCTGGCGCACTTCGTCCACCAGGATCTCGCCGCCACCACCGGGAATGCTGTCGAGGCCGGCGTCGCGAAGCTGCCGGATCACATCCGGGACCGACAGGCCGAAGCGCTCTCCGAAGAACACAATCTCCGAGGGCGAGAAACCGTGGATGTGGATCGGGTGGTTGCGCTTGATATAGCGCATCAGGTCCAAATACCACTCGAACGGGATGTAGGGATTGTGTCCGCCCTGCATCAGGATCTGAACGCCGCCGATCGCCTTGCACTCGTCGATCTTCCGTCCGATCTCCTCGAAGCTCAGAACGTATCCCTCGAGGTGCTTGGGCCGGCGATAGAAGGCGCAGAACTCACAGTCGGCGACACAGACGTTCGTGTAGTTGATGTTCCGATCGATGATGTAGGTGACGACGGGCTCGGGGTGCAGGCGGCGGCGCTCCGCGTCCGCCAGCGCACCGAGCTCCAACAGGTCGGCCCGCTCGTAGAGGTCGAGGTATGTCTGGAATTCACTTGAGCTGCGATCGATAACGTTCATTGCATCAACCGTTTACGCAGCAGAGATAAAGGAAAGTGAGCCGTCGGGCACGAGTCCGTCCTGCGCTAACCGCCGGAAGAAGTCGGTCAACCCGGCCAAGTGGCGGTACGACAGCGCGTAGTCGAGATCGCCCAAATAGGCCCGGCACGTCGCCTCGGCCACCCCCGTTCGGCCCGCGGCATCGGCGGCCAGCTCGTCCAAGTGGGCCAATCCCCATTCCCTCGACTCGAGCAGGCGAGTATGAATCGCCCGCACCGGCTCCGGCTGGGCGTCGCGCCTCGCCGCCCAGACGGCAAACACGAAAGGCAGCCCGGTCCACCCGTGCCACTCGGCGCCCAGGTCGACCTTGATCGGGTATGCGTCGCGCGCGGTGAGGAGGAGCGCTGCGTCGCCGATCACGAGCACCGCTTCGTGCGGCAGGCCCCCCAACCCCTCGAGATCGCTCGCTTCCGCCCGCACCGTGGCGAACCGTGGCGTGATCCGCCAGCGGTGGCGACACAACAGCTCCAGCAGGAGCACCGACGTCCGGGACGACGCCGAGATCAGTACAGTGGACCCCGACAGCTCCTCCACCGGCTTGCGAGAGAACAGCACCACGCTGTGCACCGGACCGTCGCACGTGATCGCCAAGTCCGGGAGCAGGTGATACGCCGCCGCGTTGCGCGCGTACTCCACGGCCGAGACGGCGCTCACGTCCAGCTCGCCCGCGGCCAGCAAGTCGTTCAGCTCCGACGCGGTGCCCGTCACCAGCTCCGCCGGCACGGGAACCAGCGCCCGATCGATGGCCCCGTAGACTGGATAGCAGTTGATCCACGGAATCCGGCCGAGCCTCATGCGGCGTGCACCACGGGAAGGCTCGCGCCACGCCGCACGGGCTGTTCCGGAGGCGGATCGTCGAACGTGTCGCGCACCGGCTGATAGAGACTGTCGCGCTCGACCGGCCGCTTCCCCGCCCCGCGGATCAGGCGGACCAGCTCGAAGTACGGCATGCCCATGTCGGTATGCGCCCCCGCCTCGTGGTAGATCCGCTCGTAGACCACGGTGCCCTCGACGTCGTCGCATCCGAAATCCAGCGCGATCTGCGAGAGGAACGGCGTGACCATCGGCCAATGCGTCTTTACGTGCGGGATGTTGTCGAGGAAGAGACGACCGATGGCGATCGCCTTCAGATCTTCGTACCCGGTCGTGGCCGTCCCGACTCGACCCAGCTCTTCGCCCAGCTCGTTGTGATCGGGATGGTAGGCGAGCGGGATGTAGGTCAGGAACCCGCCGGTCTCGTCCTGCAGCGCTCGGAGCATGCTCAAGTGCTCTATCCGGTCAGCCGCCGTCTCGACGTGACCGTAGAGCATGGTGCAGTTGCTCGGGATCCCCAACTCGTGGGCGACGCGGTGCACCTCCAACCACTCCTGGCCGGTCAACTTCCGTTCGGCGATCGTCGCGCGGACCGCCGTGCTGAAGACCTCGGCGCCGCCGCCGGGCAGACTGGTGAGTCCCGCTTCCTGGAGCGCCAGCAACACGTCCCGCGCAGACGACTTCTCGATTCGCGCCAGATGCGCGATCTCGACCGCCGTCAGCGCCTTGATGTGCACCCCCGGGTGGCGCTCCTTGAGCCCGCGAATCATGTCGGTGTAGTAGCTCAGTCGGAGCTTGGGATGGAGCCCGCCCACGATGTGGAACTCGCGGGTCGGGGCTCCGCGCGCCTGCTCCGCTTCCTCGTATACCTCGTCCAGCGACCGGGTGTACGCGCCGTCTTCCTTGGCCAGGCGGGCGAACGAGCAGAACACGCAGGTGTTCCGGAGGACGCAGACGTTGGTCGGATTGAGGTGCTGATTGGCGGAGAAGAAGACCCGGTCGCCGTTGCGCCGGCGGTTGGCCAGGTTGGCCAGGGCACCGAGGCCGAGGAGGTCGGTCGTGGCGTACAGCGTGAGGCCGTCGCTCACGCTGAGCCGGTCGCCCCGGGAGACCTTTTCAGCGATCGGTTGGAGCGCTGGATCGAGGAAGCGGACCGGGGTCGGCATGCGGGTAAGTTATATGGAAACTAAGCCGTTAGCTATTAGCTCTTGGCTGGTAGCTACTGCGTTTCGCACGAAGGGGTTCCGGGTCGAG
>DATHMJ010000480.1:0-2397 GCA_035487215.1 Gemmatimonadales bacterium | reverse complement strand
CTGCAGCGGCGTCAACATCAATTTGAGCTGGAGCGCCAGCGGAGACAGCAGGAGTTCGAGCGGGGGCCGCAGTACCAGTGGGAAACCCTCGGGCGTCGTCGCGTCACCATCGGCAGCGTGTCCCAATGGTGCGTGGTTCGATGGGATGCACGAACTGCCGCCACGCTACTTACCGAGTGCAGCGAGAAGGAAGCCCAATGATGAGGGCCACGATCTACGCGAGGACGTGGTCCTTGGTGATCACTACCGCTGCAGTTGTCGGCGGTCTGATCGGCGCAGCAGCGGTCGGAGCATGGAACCTTCTCACTCGGCCACGACCAAGGACGTTCTCACTCGTGCTTTCGACCGATACCATCACGATGGTGGGTTACGCCCCAGTGGTCCGGGTGAGCCGGCCTCGATCCGCTTAGCACGTCGAGCGGCGCCCACGTGAGGGTATGCCGCTCGCAGGTACACGCCGCTCTGGACGCGATGTCGGCCGACGTGACCGGCCGCGCTGGCGACGATGTGCGAGTGACCGGCGACTACTTCTGCCAGTGCTGCCGGCACCGCCGTCTCTTCGTTGAGGGCGACTGGTTCGTGGGGTGCGAGTGCCATCCCGGCGCTACGCACTGGGCCTTCTGGTGGGAGTGAGGGGCGGGCCGCCCGCGCTGGCGCCGGCTACGCGGCGAAGTCTTGCGTCCTGTTGCGTCTTGGAGATCGAGTGCCGGCGCCTCCCGTCGCATCGCATGCACCAGATACAACCGATGGTGCCCGCACCACTCGACCGTGCTCCACACCTGGAACGGCTGCCAGCCCCAGAACTTCAGGTGGTCGGTCGGGATCGACAGGACCGCGATCTCACGCCCACATCGAGGGCAAGGGCGCTTCGGGCGGGGGCGGCCCTGCTCGTCGAGCCAGGTGGGCGGGACCACGACTACCGCGAGGGCGCACGCGGGTGGGAGCCGAAGAGGCGATCGTAGTCGCCACGACGCTCCGAGAAAGGAGCAGCGCCCTGCGTCCCCTTAGCGGTCCGGCGGACCTGTGGGCGCCGGGGGCGCCTTAGGTGCGTCCGGCACCCATATCCAGGCATAGGCGACCGTCACCCCATCGCCTTGCAGGTGGTAGCAGCCGCCGGTGTAGCAGACATCCCGTTGGACTGAGGGAGCAACAGAGACCTGCGTCTGCGACTGGTAGACCGGCGCCGGGGCGTAGACGGGGTCCGGATAGGCCGGGTACGCCGCGTAGGGATAGCTATAGGGATAGGCGTAGGGATAGGCATAGTACGGGTAGGCGAGTGCCGAGCCAACGAAGACCCCACCGACGAAGCCGGGGCCGAAACAGCAGCCGAAGCGATGGAAGCCGCCGTGAAATCCGCCGTGATGGAATCCTCCACGGCCCCCGCCGCCGTGGAAGCCGCCGGCAGAAACCGGGGCGGCGAGGGCGAGGGCCAGCCCCCACGAGCGCCACACTGAGGATCTTCTTCATGATCGCCTCCTACGTACTTCCGAGGATCTGAGGCAAGTGTACGCCGAATGGGGAGCCACTGCTTGCGCTGGTCAGTTCTCGAACGCCAGCAACGCCGACCTCAGCAGATCTGCCTCCGCATCCGACGGCGTCACCCACCGCTCGTGCCGCGCTCCACACGAGCAGCGGGCCCAGAGGCGGTAGCCCTCGGGCGTGAGCGGATCCGCGTCGCCGCGCAGCTCGCCACACCCGCGGTGCGCGAGGGCGAAGCCGCGGAGATCCGAATAGACTCCATCGCCTTGTCTCCTGTCGCGTCGTCCGGAGGGCTACAGACCGAGCGCCTCGAGCTGGGCAGGCGTCAGCGCGATGCGTGGGATAGAGTGAACCCGGCGCCTCGCGAGAGCCTGCCACGTCCGTTCGATCTCCGAAATCGGGACACCGGCCTGCCGCAGGAAGTCAGTGAGCGAGTCGAGCCCCTCGCACCTGGCCTGGCGGCCTCGAAGCGAGCCGTCCAATGGCGCGAAGGCGATCCGGTACACTGCATTGACAGGATCGACATCCCCCCCGATCCGCGCGATATGCAGGAACCCCGTGACCGGGCTTCCCATTGAGCCGGATCATAGGGCGCCGCACCGGCCGAGCCATCAGGAAGACTTCGAGGAGGACTCAGCTCGCCTCCCCCAGCACCGGTACGAAGAGTACCGAGCCATCCTGACGCGGAGACGGGATCGCTTCCTGGGTATGTCCGCACCAGGACTGGTAGCTCACCACGCGGTACGGCTCCCACCCGACATGCCGCAGGTTCTCGGCTCGTAGAGGCATCGGCCCGATGTTGGCGCCGCACCGCGGGCAGGGCGTCTTCGGGAGCCGGTTGCCGCGGCCGTCGTCGGGCGTGGGCATCGCGCCATCATGCCTTGTTCGCTCATGGCCGCTCCTGCGACTAAGGGGTGG
>DATHMJ010000479.1:0-2553 GCA_035487215.1 Gemmatimonadales bacterium | reverse complement strand
TGCTCGGATGCGAGCTGCTGACGCTCGCGGCCCTGGTCGCGACTATGGTGGCGATGGCCCCGCGGTAGGCCGACGCGCTAGATCCGAAGCGCAAGGAGACATGGAAACCCATTGGTCTTGGGTTGCGACAGGGCTTTCGGGCATGCAAAAGCCCCACGGCGAAACTGACCGTGGGGCTTTGGGTTGTTCAGTCGGGGCGCCCGGATTTGAACCGGGGACCTCCTGCTCCCGAAGCAGGCGCGCTAACCGGACTGCGCCACGCCCCGATCCGCCGCGTTTCAGCGGAGCGTCAATCTGTGCGTATGTGTAAGGTGACGCAAGGGGTTACGCATCGGACAACGAACGCATGTTGGCCGGCGTGCGCCACGGCACGGCGCTGCGTTTGGCGGCTCACAAATTGAGGGTGATGGCTTCGGCAGATCAGAGTGTCATGAGCTCCGCGACAACGAGCTCCCGTTGGGTTGCCGACCGCGAGTCCGCTCCTGGTTCCGACATCCGGTTCCCGCAGGCGACCGAGCCCGCCCAGGACTATGTGCTGCGGGCCGCGCTTGCCGTGGGCGTGGCACTCCGTGCGGTCCTCTATCTGAGCGGTCGGTCGCTCTGGATCGACGAAGCCCGGCTCGCGCTCAACATCGCGGGTCGTGGTTATGGCGGTCTCCTTCGGCCGCTCGACTACGACCAGGCGGCGCCACCGCTCTTCCTCTGGACCGAGAAGCTCGCGACCGACGTCTTCGGTGTGCACGACCTGGTGCTGCGCGCGCTTCCCTTTGCTGCGGGGGTCGCGGCCCTGTTCCTGTTTGCGCGTGTGGCCGGGCGGCTGCTGTCCGGTTGGCCTGCCGTGGTCGCGGTCGCGGCGTTGGCCCTCGCGCCGGCGCTCGTCTTCTACTCGGCCGAGCTCAAGCCGTACGCCGTTGACCTGGCCGTGAGCCTGGTCCTGATCTACGCGACAATGACCTGGGTCGAGCGGCCCGACGCGCGGCTCGCGCGGCTCCTCCCCTGGTTCGGCGCGCTCTCGGTGTGGGCCTCGGCCCCCGCGATGTTCGTCCTGCCAACCACCGCGGCCGCCATGCTGCTCTCGGGCCGGGAAAACGTCCGCGCCACGCTCGAACGCATGCGACTCGCGCTCCTTGCGTGGCCAATCTCGATGGCGCTCGCGTATGTGGCGGTATATCGGCCCGCCTCGCACAACGACTACCTGCACTGGTACTGGAATAACAGTTTTCTCGCCGTCGCGCAGCACGAGCGCGTCGCCCGGGCAACGACCGCCGCGCGCGACGTCATCTGGGGCCTCACGGTCGGCGCGTTTCGCCCGCCGATCGAGCGGTTCGTCCAGCCGCCAGAGCTGTACGCCCTCACCGGATACGCCGTGCTGGTGTTGGCGATCCTGGCGCTGATCGGCATCGGAGCCGTGCTCCGAAGCTGGCGACCCTGGCAATCGGCCCTGCTGCTGGGACCGGCGTGCGTGCTGGTCTGTGCGTCGGCAATGTCGCTCTACCCCCTGTCGCTGCGGTTGGTGTTGCTCCTGGGTCCGGCGCTCTACCTGCTGCTCGCCGCGGGTGCCGACCGCGCGCTCTTCGCGCTGCCGGGGTGGGCGCGCCGGCCGCCCGCCACCCTCGCGGCGGGTGGATTCCTCGGCCTGCAATTGGTCAACTCCGTGTCGTGGGTGGCCCGAGCACCGAAGATCGAGGCGGTTCGGCCGATGGCGGACGCGTTCGAGCGCCTGCGCCGCCCGTCCGAGTCGATCTACCTGAACGCCGGGTCGCTGCCCGCGTGGGTTTTCTACACCACGGACTGGTCGCGACCGGATCGGGAGCGGTTGCGGCGCTTCGCCGCCTTGGCGAGCAGCGGCGCGATCGGGTTCGAGAACGACGGGCCGCGCGGACCGCGGCCGCCGGACGATGGCGCGGCGCTGCGGTTCTCGTCGCACGCCTGGACCGAGATGCTGGGCGTTGCGTCCGGCTATGAGGGCCGGGCGGCGACGGCGGTCAAGCCGCACATGGATCCGGGGTGGTTCGGGAACGAGCTGTCGCGGATCGCCGCCGAGGGGTGTGGACGGGGCGTGTGGGTCTTGCTGTCGCACTCGCGAGCGCCGGACCTGTTGCTCTTGAGCGGGCTCGAGGTCGCCGGGGGCCGGGCCACGTTTCGGCTCGCATCCATCGGCAGCGACGCGAGCTTGAGTCGGCTGGAGTTCGGTGATGCGTCGGGGGGGAGTTGCGGTCGGTAAACGGCAGGGCCGCCCGAGTGGGCGGCCGGGGTGATGCGCCCAGAGGGAGTCGAACCCCCAGCCTTCAGATCCGTAGTCTGACGCTCTATCCAGTTGAGCTATGGGCGCGCCGCGGAATCTCGCCCCCGGCGCGGCTCCGGCATGGGCGGTACAAGACTCGAACTTGTGACCTCCACGATGTCAACGTGGCGCTCTAACCAACTGAGCTAACCGCCCGGGTTTGAGGCTCGAAGGGCGGGAAAAGCGGGAAGCGCGGATGAGCCGCACCAGCCTTCCCGTTCTTCCCGCCTTGATCGCCCTGCCAGTAGCGGGGGTGGGATTTGAACCCA
>DATHMJ010000478.1:0-6911 GCA_035487215.1 Gemmatimonadales bacterium | reverse complement strand
CTTGGGTCAGGGCTTCCTCCTGTGGGACGGAGACCACTACCGCGTCTTCCCGTCGGAAGGCGGGCACGGTGACTTCGCCCCGCGCGGTAAGCTCCAGGCGGACCTGCTGCGGTTTCTCACGGAGCGATTCGAGCGCGTCTCCTGGGAACGGGTGCTGTCGGGCCCCGGCTTGGTCACCACGTATCAATTCCTGCTCTCGTCCGGCGTGGCACCGGAGCAGCCGACCGTGCGTGCCGAGATGGAGCGCGAGGTCCCCGCCGCGGTGATCGCCGGTCATGCGCTCGCGAAGACGGATAGTCTGTCGGATCGCGCGCTGGACCTGTTCTGTGAGATCCTGGGCGCCGAGGCGGGCAACCTCGCCCTGTCGGTCATCGCGACTGGAGGCGTCTACATCGCGGGCGGCATCGCGCCGCGAATCGTAGACCGGCTCAAGGGCGAAGCATTCCTCACCGCGTTCCGGGACAAGGGCAGGTTGTCCGCGTTGCTATCGCGGATTCCGGTGCACGTCATCACGAACCCCAATGTCGGCCTGCTGGGTGCCGCCGCCGTGGCCGGCAGATTGAGTTAGTCGTCCAAGCTTTCGAGGAAAAGGATTCAGGTATGACCAAGCGAACCACACAAACCGCCATGCAGGCCCTGCTCGAGCTGGGGCAGAGCGTCTGGCTGGACTATCTGCGCCGCGGAATGCTGACGTCCGGCGAGCTGCAGGGGATGATCGATGACGGCCTCCGCGGCATGACGTCGAACCCCACCATCTTCGAGCACGCCATCGGCGGGAGCCTCGATTACGACGACGAGCTACGCAAGCTCGCCGGCTCCGATAAATCCGATCTCGAGATCTTCGAGCAGCTCGCGCTGGAGGATGTCCGCCGAGCGGCCGACCTGTTCCGTCCGGTGTACGACGCGACCGGCGGTGGGGACGGCTTCGTATCGCTCGAAGTCTCTCCTACGCTGGCCCGCGACACCGAGCAGACCATTGCCGAAGCCCGGCGGCTGTGGGCCGCGGTCAATCGGCCGAACTTGATGATCAAGGTGCCGGGTACGAAGGAGGGCTGGCCCGCGATCGAGCGTCTCCTGACCGAGGGGATCAACGTCAACATCACGCTGCTTTTCTCGCTGGAGCACTATCGCCAGGTGGCCGAAGCGTATCTGCGCGCGCTCGAGGCCCGCGTCCAGCGGGGGCAGCCGGTGGACCGGCTCGCGTCTGTCGCCTCGTTCTTCGTCAGCCGCGTCGATACCGAGACCGATCGTCGCCTCGAGGCGAAGGGCGCCGCCCTGCTCGACCTGCGGGGCAAGGTGGCGATCGCCAACGCGCAACTCGCCTACGCCTGGGGTCGCGGCCTGCTCGGGAGCGCCGCGTGGAAGCGGCTGTCCGCGGCCGGAGCCAAGCCCCAACGGCTGCTCTGGGCCAGCACCGGTACCAAGAATCCGAGCTACTCGGACGTGCTGTACGTGGACACGCTCATCGGTTCCGACACGATCAATACAATGCCGCCCGCCACGCTGCAGGTGTTCGAGGACCACGGCACCATCCGCACCACGCTCTCGGAGGACGCCAGCGCCGCTCGCGCCGTCATGGATCGGCTCGCGGCGGGCGGCATCGACTTTGCCGATGTGACGCGGGTGCTGGAGGAGGACGGGATCGAGAAGTTCGCCAAGTCGTTCGACACACTGCTCGGCGTCATCGCGAGCAAACGCAAGGCGCTCGTCGCCCAGGCTCCGCCTCGGCACTCGGGAATGCTGCGCGCGTTCGAAGCGGCCGTCGCCGTCAGGCTCGATGCGAGCGACGTGGCCCAGCTTCCGAAGCACATCTGGGCGCACGACCCGACCGTGTGGAAGACCCCCGACACGCCGGAGATCCGCGATCGATTGGGCTGGCTCACCGTGGGCGAGGCGATGGCCCAGCAGGTCAGATCGCTCAAGGCGTTCACCGACGAGGTCCGCACCGCGTTCGACCGGGTGGTGCTCTGCGGCATGGGCGGCTCGAGCCTCGCTCCCGAAGTTTTCTGGCGCACCTTTGGCGCGGCCGCGGGACATCCGACGCTGCATGTGCTCGACAGCACCGATCCCCGCGCCGTGCGGGCCGCGGACGCCGCGAACCCGTCGCGCACGCTCTTCATCATCTCGAGCAAGTCGGGCACGACCCAGGAGAGTGACAGCTTCTTCCGCTACTTCTGGGAGCGCTCGGGCAGCCGAGGCGAGCAGTTCGTAGCGATTACCGATCCCGGGACGCCCCTCGAAACGCTCGCCCGCGAGCGCGGCTTCCGCCGCACGTTTAGCAACCCGGCGGATATCGGCGGCCGTTATTCGGCGCTGTCTTATTTCGGGCTGGTGCCGGCGGCCTTGATCGGCGTCGACATCGAGACGCTGCTCCACCGGGCGCACCGGATGGCCGAGGCGTGTGCGCCCTCGGTGTCCGCCCTCGAGAATCCGGCGGTGTGGCTGGGCTCGGTGCTGGGCGAGGCCGCGACCGCCGGCCGCGACAAAGCTACGTTCGTGCTGTCGCCCGGCATCGCCAGCTTCGGCCTCTGGGTGGAGCAGCTGATCGCCGAGAGCACTGGAAAGGAAGGGAAGGGGATCCTGCCGGTGGCGGACGAGCCGCTCGGCGCCCCCGAGGTGTACGGGAACGACCGCCTGTTCATCTCGATGGCGATCGCCGGGGAGGCCGACGCCGGCACCGAAACGCGTCTGGTCGGGCTGGAGCGGGCCGGCCATCCGGTCGTCCGCCTGCGACTGGACGACCGCTACGATCTGGGTCAGGAATACTTCCGCTGGGAGTTTGCCACCGCGGTGGCCGGCGCCGTGCTCCGGATCAACCCGTTCGATCAGCCCAACGTCGCCGAAGGCAAGGCCAACACCAAGGCCGTCCTGGCCAAGGGGACCGCGCCCTCGCCGCCGGCCTCCGCGGCGGAGCTGAAGGCGTTTCTGGCCGGCATCCGGCCGGGCGCCTACCTCGCCATCATGGCGTATCTGCCGCCCACCCGGGACAACGATCGCCGGCTCGCTGCCATCCGACTCCGACTCCGCGACCAGCTCAAGGTGGCCACGACGCTGGGGTACGGCCCTCGGTATTTGCATTCCACCGGCCAGCTCCATAAGGGCGGTCCCGCGGTGGGTCACTTCCTGCAGATCACCGATCGCTCGACGGAGGATCTGCCTATTCCCGGCGCGACATTTACCTTCGGCCGGCTGGAGGCGGCGCAGGCGGAGGGAGACCTCATCGCGCTCCGCGACCGCGGCAGGCCGGTCGTGCGGATCGACGATCTCGGACTGCTCGAGTCGTGACGGTCACCCATGTGTTCTTCGACATCGGCGGGGTTCTCGGCAGCAACGGCTGGGATCGGGAACAGCGCGCCGCGGCGGTCCGGCACTTCAACCTCGACGCCACCGAGCTGGACGATCGACATGACGAGTCCAGCCCGATGCTGGAACAGGGGCGCATGACGCTCGATGAGTACCTGAGAAGCACCGTGTTCTACAAGCGCCGGCCGTTCACCATGGAGGCGTTCAAGGCGTTCATGTTCGCGCAGAGTCGGCCGTTTCCCGACACGATCGACTTGGCGCGGGCGCTGGCCCGGGCCGGCAACTACCGGTTGATGACGATCAACAACGAGTCGGCTGAGCTGAACCAGCACCGGCTCGAGCAGTTCGGCCTGCGCGATATTTTCATCACCTTCTTTTCGTCTTGCTGGGTCGGCGTCATGAAGCCCGCGCGCCGGATCTACGAGGTCGCCCTGGCCATGTCGCAGGCGGACCCGGCCCGTTCCGTGTTCATCGACGACCGCGAGCGCAACCTGGTCGCCGCTCGCGACCTCGGCATGCAAACCATTCGATTCACCGATGCTCCCACGTTGCGGCAGGACCTGGCGCAGCTGGGCGTGCACGCGTGACAGGAGATTGTTCGATGCAGCTTGCCATGATCGGGCTGGGCAGGATGGGCGGCAACATGGTGCAGCGGCTGCTGCAGGGGGGCCACCAGGTCGTCGTGTTCGATCGCAGCGCCGATGCGATCAAGGCACACGTCGCGATGGGCGCCAAAGGTGCGACTGACCTCGCCGACCTATGCCGGCAGCTCGGCGGTCCGCGGGTGGTGTGGGTCATGGTGCCGGCCGGCGCCGCGGTCGAGACCACGCTGGAGCAACTGCTCCCCGGCCTGTCGGCCGGTGACATCATCATCGACGGCGGAAACTCGAACTTCAAGGATTCGATCCGCCGTGCCGCCTGGCTTGAGGGGAAGGGACTCGAGTTCATCGACGCCGGAACGAGCGGGGGCATCTGGGGGCTCACCGTGGGATACTGCCTGATGATCGGTGCTTCCAAGCAGGCATTCAGCCGCTGCGAACCGATCTTCCGCACCCTGGCGCCGGTGGACGGCTACGCCCATGTGGGTCCTCCGGGATCCGGTCACTACGTCAAGATGATTCACAACGGGATTGAATACGGCATGCTTCAGGCCTACGCGGAGGGCTACGAGATCCTGCACGCCTCGAAAGACTTCAAGCTCGACCTGCACCAGATTTCGGCCGTGTGGAATCGTGGCAGCGTGGTACGGTCGTGGCTCAATGAGCTGGCCGAGCGCGCCTTCGCAAAAGATCCGGGGCTCGGGGCCCTCAAGGGCTACGTCGAGGACTCCGGGGAGGGCCGCTGGACCGTCCAGGAGGCCATAGACCTCGACGTGCCGGCGCCCGTCATCACACTGTCGCTGCTCGCCCGTTTCCGCTCCCGGCAGGCCGATTCATTCGGCGCAAAGGTCATCGCGGCGCTTCGCAACGAATTTGGCGGGCACGCGGTGAAGGCCACATGACGGGTCGCTCCTCGCTCGCCGTCGCGCTGCCGGAGGCGGCCCGGTCTCCGCTGCGCGAGCTCCGCCGGGCGGAGCCGTGCACGCTCGTCATCTTCGGTGCCGGCGATCTGCTGCACCGCAAGCTCATGCCCTCGCTCTTTCACCTGATGACGGACGGGCTGCTTGCCGACGATTTTGCCGTCATCACCGTCGCGCGGGGCTCGTTCGACGACAACGCGTTCCGGACGGAAGTCCAGAATTCGCTTCGGGTCTTCTCACCCGCCGGCAGCACACTCGACCCGGCGGCGGTGAACCGGTTCACCTCTCGGCTCCACTTCATCGGGGGCGACCTGGACGATCCGGCCACGTACGCCAAGCTCGGGCAGCGGTTGACCGAAACCGACGCGACGCTTCCGGCGGCCGCCGGGCACCTGTTCTACCTGGCTATTCCGCCGAGCCTCTACGCTGAAACGATCCGCCGGCTGGGCGAAGCCAAGATCGCCCCGCGAATCCCCGACCCGAAGCAGCGCCCCTGGGTACGCATCATCATCGAGAAGCCGTTCGGCCGCAGCCTCGAGAGCGCCACCGCGCTCAACGCGTGCGTCCGTGCCGCCTTCGCCGAGCACCAGGTCTACCGCATCGATCACTACCTGGGGAAGGAAACCGTCCAGAATCTGCTCGTCTTTCGCTTCGCGAACTCGATCTTCGAGCCCCTGTGGAACCGGCAACACGTGCACCACGTCCAGATCACGGCCGCGGAGAGCGTAGGCGTCGAGCATCGGGGCAAGTACTACGAGGAAGCCGGCGTGGTGCGTGACATGTTCCAGAACCACTTGCTGCAGCTCCTCACGCTCATGGGGATGGAGCCGCCCGTCACCTTCACCGCCGACGCGGTGCGCGACGAAAAGCTCAAGGTGCTCCGCGCCATCCGGCCGATCACGCCCGCGGTGATGCACGACTACTCGGTGCGCGGCCAGTATGGGCCGGGCGTCGTGAACGGCAAGCCGGTGCCGGGTTACCGTGAGGAACCCGATGTGTCGCCCGACAGTGCCACGAGTACGTACTGCGCCATTCGTTTCATGATCGACAACTGGCGCTGGCAGGATGTGCCGTTCTACCTGCGCTCGGGTAAGCGGATGCCGCGGCGGGCGACCGAAATCGCCATTCAATTTCGGAAGCCGCCGCACATCATGTTCCCACTGCCCGAGGGCGAAACCATCGAAGCGAACACGTTCGCCATCCGGGTCCAGCCCAAGGAGGGCATCGCGCTCCGGTTCGAGGTGAAAGTGCCGGGGGTGGATGTCCGAATGGCGTCCGTCGACATGGATTTCGGCTACGCCGAGGCGTTCGGGGAGATGGACCACGAGGCGTACGAGACGCTGCTCCTGGATTGCATGCTGGGCGAGGCTACGCTGTTTACCCGGGCCGACGAAGTCGAGGCGGCGTGGTCGGTCGTCGATCCGATCATCGACTATTGGACCAGCAAGCGGCCCGACCACTTCCCCAACTACCCGGCCGGCAGTTGGGGGCCGACAGTGGCGGACGAATTCATCGCAAGGGAAGGAGCCCGGTGGCGAGAGCCGTGACGGCCGCGCTCGATTCAGCCTGCAAAGTTTGGTAAGGCCTGCAACCTTTTGTGCGCGTTACCATTGCAGATTCCCAAAAACGAGCGTTTGAATCCCCATCCGCCGAAGCCGCAAGTGGTTGGCTAAGTACGCACTTTCGGGCACTTTCCAAGGCCCGTCCCGCGCATGGCATGTGGTCTGCAAACCTGCCCCAGTTGCGTCACTCAACCACTCGTCGGCCAACGTCTTTTGGAGGGGCTATGTCGAACCGGAGGGGCTTTACCCTGATCGAGCTTCTGATCGTGGTCGTGATCATCGGCATTCTTGCCGCGATCGCGATTCCGAAGTTCGCGAACACCAAGCAGAAGGCCGTGAAGGCGAGCATGATCGCGGATCTTCGGAACCTGGCGACGGCGCAGGAGGCGTTCTACGCCGACTCCTCGAAGTACGCGACGACCTACGGCACCACGATCGCGACGGGGCAGGTGAACTTCGCGCCCAGCCAGAAGAACACGCTGGTGATCAACACCGCCTCGAACGCGAGCGGGTGGGCGGCGACGATT
>DATHMJ010000477.1:0-5713 GCA_035487215.1 Gemmatimonadales bacterium | reverse complement strand
CCGGGTCCGGGCGGCCGCGGGCAACATCCTCGTAACTCTAGGCCCCGCAGCGCAAAAGGCGTTGTCCACCGCCCTTGGCGACTCCAACCCCCTGGTTCGCCGGGAGGCATCGGTCACCCTGGTTCGGATGAGCGGCAAGCTCCAGTAGGACTCCCGCCGGACAACCGATTTCGCCATGTTTGGGGTAGCTGCTCGCGACTAGCCCTTGGACCTGCCCCCGCGAGCCCTCGTCACCACCTGTGCGCCGGACGAGCCGGCGCCGGCCTTGTACCGATCGGAAGCGCCCCTCACTGAGGTGCGCCCGACCGCTGTTTGCGTGCGGGCTGCGGACTGGGCCGTCAGAAGTCGATCACCTCGACCCGAAGGCGCATGCCTCTCGACCGGGACGGTTCGACGTCTGCCATCAACGGATCGGTATGGACCCTCGCCGCTCAAGTGGACGAGATCCGGACCGACCCGGTGCTGCGGGTGTACGGGGCCGGCCTCGCGTTCATCAACGTCCTCACCGTCTTGTTCTGGCGGCAGATGGGCGAGCTGGCCGCGATGAGCCAGGGGGCCGAGCCGATCTGCTGGCCGCTCCTCCCGGGCTGCGCCGGTTGGCGCCGCTTCAGCCTCGGCGAAGTCGAAAGCCTGCTCCGGGCATTCGCGCTCGCGTCGATCCTCGTGGCCGGACTCTTCCTCGTTCGACGGTTCGTCACCGCGGCGTATGCGGGTCTGATCGCTCTCAATGTGGCGAAGCTGCTCTTGCTCGCACTCGACTACCGGCTCCGCCATAACCAGCACTACATGGCCCTCTGGGCCACGGCCGTCTTTCTCTTCATCCCCGGGAAGCGCGACGCCCTGCGGGTGCTCATTGTGCTGTTCTACGTGTGGGCGGGGACGCTCAAGCTGAATTGGAATTGGCTCTCCGGTACCGACCTGTACCGGCCGCTCTGGTTCTTCTCCGGCGTCGGGATCGTGGTCGCCTGTGCGTATGTGGTCGTCATGGAGCTGCTGATCTCCTGGGGGCTGCTCGCTTCGCGGGGATGGATCTTCTGGTCGGCCTTCGCCCAGGTCGCCCTGTTCCACATCATGTCATGGGCCGTGGTGGACTTCTTCTACCCGCTGCTCATGTTCGTGCTGATCTCGATCTACCCGCTGGTGCGCCTGTGGCCGCCCGGCGACCGGCGCGGTCTGCTCGAGCCGCTGGTGCGCGGTCGGCTTCGGCCCGCGACCTACGTGCCGGCCGTCGCCTTCTCCTTGTTGCAGCTCACCCCCTATGCGTTCCCCGGCGACCGCACCATCACCGGGGAAGGCCGCTTGTACGCGCTGCACATGTTCGATGCCTTGGTGGAATGCGATGCGTACGCCTCGGTGCGGACCCAGGACGGGACCGTGCGCCGAGTGGATCTCAAGCTGAACTACATGCCGCGGATCAACTGCGACCCGATCGTCGTATTCAACCGCGCCAAGAACCTCTGCGCCGGCCGCAGCCCGCTCGCCTCCAACGTTGCCGATCTGGACCTGCATCTTTCTGCACGCCGGAGCGGCGAACTGTCATTTCACGAGGTGATCAACATCCCCGAATTTTGTCCCCGGGAGCTGCGATATTCGGCTTTTCGACACAACGAGTGGATCAAGGCGCCATGACCGTCGAGATCCTCCCCGACGCCCACGGTGCCGGGCCGAGCATGCACCTGTGGCCTGAGCCTGAGGCGGCGAGCGATCTCGGGGTCCGCCGAGCCTGCCGCATCGAGCGGTGTGGCCCAGGGCCGAGGCGCGACCCGGTCACGCTCTGGTATTCGCTGCCGGACTTGGGGGGCGAGGCGCCGGCGGAGCCGGACGAGGCGTTCCTGATCGCCGGACTCATCCAGGCGATGGCCGAGGGGCGGGACCTGGTGCTGCACGGCGCAGCCTCGGCCGAGCTGTTGGGGAACCTCGCCGAGTTTCGCGACGCGTGGCATCGGTGGCAGCCTGACAGCTATGCGACCATCGACATTTCAGCGGAGCGAGTCACGCCACGCGGCGCGCCGCGCTCGTTTGGTGCCGGCGTAGCCACGAGCTACTCCGGCGGGATCGATTCGACCGCGACGATCTGGCGGCACGCGAGCGGACTCGCGGGGCATGGCGCTCGCCGGATCACGCACGCGGTCTTCGCGCACGGATTCGATATCCCGCTGTCGGACGTCGCCGCGTTCGAGGCCGGCTGCGATCGCGCGCGGCCGCTGCTGGAAGCGCTCGGGATCGCGCTGGTGCCGGTTCGTACCAACTTTCGCGAAGCCCTGCCCTACTACTGGGAGATGGCCTATGGAGTCGCCCTCGCCTCCTGCTTCCACCAGCTTGGGCCGTCCTGTGGGGAAGCGTTGGTCGCCAGCTCGCGGACGTTCGACGTGTTGTTCTTTCCGATGGGTTCCAACGCGATGACCGACGGCTTCCTCTCCAGTGCCACGCTCAGGATCGTGGAAGACGGGGCCGGCCGGAATCGGTGTGAAAAGGTCGCGGAGCTGGCGGGGTGGCCCGCCGGCCTTGCCGTGCTTCGCGTGTGTTGGCAAGGGTCTCGGCGGGACCGGAACTGCGGCGAATGCGAAAAGTGCGTGCGCACCATGCACAACTTCCTTGCCGTCGGCCTGCCGATCCCGCCGTGCTTCGACCGCGCGCCGACGCTCGCTCAGGTCCGCGCCGTGAAGCTCAGCTCTCGCTCTCTGGTCGAGGAGTGGGATCAGTTGGCGGCGACGGCCGAGGAAAACGGCATTCGCGCGCCGTGGGTGAATGTGGCGCGGCGGAAGGTGGTCCGGTGGCGAGTGCGCTCAGCCGTGCGCGAGGCCGCGAGACAGGTTGCGCGGGCGACCTTGCCCACCGGAGTTCGCCGATTCGTGGGACGGACGGTATTCGCATGAGCGAAAGCGCGCGACACCTATATCTCCGCCCCAGCTCGGGTGAGGCGGGCGGGCCCAATCTGGCCTCCGCGCTCCGGCGCCGGGCCCTCGGCGTCCTGGGCTCGCTGCTCGACCCCGACGAGCCATACGCGCTCGTGGATTTCCCGAACCACACGAACGTGGGCGACAGCGCGATTTGGCTGGGCGAGTTGTCCCTGCTCCGGTCCCTGCGCGCGCGGCCGCCGCGATACACGTGCGACTATCGCAACTACTCGCGGCACGAGCTTGCGGCGCGGGTACGCGGCGGGACCATTCTCCTCAACGGCGGGGGGAACTTCGGCGATCTCTACCCGCACCACCAGGAGCTGCGGGAAGCCGTGATCCAGGCGTTCCCCCGGAATCGAATCATCCAGCTTCCGCAGAGTCTGCATTTCCGATCCCGGGAAGCGTTGGAACGGGCGGCCCGCACCTGCGATGCCCATCCCGACTTCGCCCTGCTCGTCCGCGACCAGGTCTCGATCAATCTGGCCGAGCGCACGTTCCGCTCACGCATCGAGCTGTGTCCCGACCTGGCCTTCGGCCTCAAGTCGCTGCCCAAGCCCGCGCAACACCGCCACGGCATCGTCTTCCTCAAGCGACGCGACCGGGAAGCTCGCCTGCGTCCGGCCCGCGCCGCGGATCCCGAGGACGTGATGCGGGCCGACTGGCCGCACGAAGAGGGCGGACTCTCCCATCGGGTCCATGCCGCGCTGCAACGGCGTGCCGGCCGGCACCACTGGCTCGGGCGCATGCACGGGGTGAACGGCCGCCTTCGTCAAGCCATGGCCCGCTATCGCCTCGAGGTGGGGTGCCGCCTCCTGGGCCGCGGCCGAGCGGTGATCACCGATCGCTTGCACGCGCACGTCTTCTGCCTGCTGATGCGGATTCCTCATTGCGTCCTGGACAACAGCTACGGGAAGGTGCGCGGCTGTTGGGACACGTGGACCTGTGGGACCGATCTGGCCGTCTGGTGCAACGACGAGGCGGAAGCGCTGGATCGGGTCAGGACGTTGCCGGGCATGACCTGACCCCGACCGGCGGGGTCAGGCGGGGTCGGGCGGGTAGAGACGCTCGAGGCACGTTGGACACAACCCGTGACTGAACTGTGCCTGCGAATGCGCGTGGATGTACGACTCCAACTGCTGCCAGTTGCCGTCCTTGTCGCGGATTTTCTTGCATGACGCACAGATCGAGAGTAGCCCGCCCAGAATCTTGAGCTTGGCCATCGCCTCGCGCAGCTCTTCCTCCCGAGCCTGCTCCCGCAACTGCCGCTCGGTAATATCCGTGAACGACACCACGACTCCATGAGGCTCCTCGCCGGGCCGCTCGAGCGGCTGCGAATTGAGCTCCAGCCAGAGCACGTCGTCCTGCCGTTCGATCCCGCACACCACGCGAAGACACGGGCGTCCGGTCCGCAGCGTGATCAGACTGGGCCGTTCCGCCGAAGGAAACACCGAGCCGTCCGCGCGAATGAGCGCGAGCGTCGGCGGCTCGGCGACACTGCCCAATAGCTCGCTCGGCGGCGCCCCCAAGATGCGCTCGGCGCTGCGATTGTACTCGATGACCTCGCCGTCGACGCCGCAGAACACCACGCCTTCAACCAACGCCGCGAGCACCGCGCGTGAGCGGGTCTCGCTTTCGCGGAGCTGCCGCTTCGTGCGCCAGTGCTCCGTGATGTCCACGGCGTGCCCGATCACGTATGGCGCGCCGTCGTCCCCCTCGCAGAGCACGTTCCGGTAGGCCCACAGGCGCTCGGTTCCATCACGCCGCTTGAGTCGCAGGACGCCCTGATCGGTCTTCTGGATCCGAATGCGCTCGAGGTATTGCTGGAACAGCGGGCGAACCGTGGGGGCCAGCAACAGGCCGCCGTTGCGACCCACCATTTCCTCCACGGTATAGCCCAGCTCGGCGGCAGAGGCACGGTTGGTATAGAGCAATACGCCGGACAGATCGTGCACGCAGATCAGTCCCTGACTGCTCTCGACGATTCGGCGGTAGGTATCTTCGGCAGGGCCGGGTGGGTGGGTCACGAGCGATATCCGCGCTTGCGGTCGCGCCGCACCCGAAACCGGGGGAGTTCCTGAGCGGCGGCCGTGTGGACACTTACGACGCGGGCCGGACGGTGTCAAGCGCTCAGCCCTGAAACCCGTTTCGCTCTGAGGCCGTCGGGCTCCCATCACTCGGCATTCGACACCCGAACCCGGAACCGAACCCCATGCAGCCTGGTCGAGACTGGCTAGTCCCGCTGCTCCTCTTGTGTGCCTGTTCCCACGCCACTTCCCCCCTCCCGCCGGCCCCCTCGGCGGCTGTCGCCTCGGACGCGGGGACGCAGGCGGCGATCACGGCGGAGGATCTCCGGCGTCGGCTCGACATTTTTGCCGCCGACTCGATGATGGGGCGGGAGACTGGAACTCCGGGGAACGTCAAGGCGACCGATTACGTCGCGGCGGAGTTTCGGCGGCTCGGACTGGAGCCCGCGGGCGACAGCGGGACCTACTTCCAAACAGTCCCGCTGGTCAACATCGGGCTGGACGAGACCTCCTCGATTCGGGTCGGCAGCACGACGCTGGCGCTGTACCGCGACTTCGTAGCGTTTGTCGTCGACTCGACCCGGTCGCTCGACGGCGTGCACGCCGTCTACGGTGGCTCGCTCACCGACACGACAACGTGGATCGGCTCGGATGCGGCGGCGGGTCGGATCGTGGTCCTGGCGACGCCGCCCGGACAGCGTGCATACCTGCCGTTCGCCACCCTGACTCAGCATCCCCGCTTTGCCCGCGCGGTCGCGGTGGCGGCGGGCGAGCTGAACTTGGTCGATC
>DATHMJ010000476.1:0-3266 GCA_035487215.1 Gemmatimonadales bacterium | reverse complement strand
TGTAGAAGACGGTCCCCTTCACGCGGCCCCCCGATTCACGCGACCCCCCGAAGCGACCGGAGTCGAAGCCACCACACCATCCAGACGGCCTCCCGGACGATCTTGCCGTTCATCTTGCTCTGCCCCTCGACCCGGTCGGTGAACACGATCGGAATCTCCCGGATCCGGAAGCCCTTTTTCCACGCGAGGAAGCTCATCTCGATCTGGAAGGCATAACCATTGGACCGGACCCGCTCCAGGGGGATCGCCTCGAGCACTTGGCGGCGAAAGCACTTGAACCCGCCGGTCGAGTCGGTGAGCGGCAGTCCGGTCACGACGCGAGCGTATTGGTTCGCACCGATCGAGAGGAGCAGTCGGGAGATGGGCCAGTTGATGACGTTCACACCGGTCTTGTAGCGTGACCCGATGACGAGATCGGCGTCACGCGCCGCGTCGAGGAACGTCGGCAGGAAGCGCGGGTCGTGCGAAAAATCGGCGTCCATCTCGAAGACGAGATCGTAGCCGCAGTCGAGCGCCCAACGAAAGCCGGCCAGATAAGCCTTGCCGAGCCCTTCCTTGCGGCCCCGGTGCAGCACGTGGACGCGGGGGTTTTCCGCGGCGAGCTGATCGGCCAGCTCCCCGGTGCCGTCAGGGGAGTTGTCGTCCACGATCAACACGTGGATGCCCGGATCCTGGCTTAGGATCGCGGGGACGATCTGGGGCACGTTGTTCCGCTCGTTGTACGTCGGCACGACCACCAACACCCGTTCAGTCACCCGTCCTCCGTAGACGCCCTCTCACCGCGGCTCCCGCCAAAAGCCCAAGCGTGGCGAGGAGGGCCACGCCCGTGATCAACCGGCCCCGTGCGTAGGCCTGCGAGGTGAACTCGAGCCGCACTTCGCGCGCGCCCGCCGGCAGCGGCACGCTCAGGAACGCGTAATCGCCCCGGTGCACTGGGGCGGCTTTCCCATCCACGGTCGCGTGCCAGTCGGGATACCAATTCTCGCTGACCAGAAGATAGACCGGCGCGGCGCTGGCATCGGAGAGCATGATCCGCATGCGCCCGGGCTGCCACTCCGCGACCTCGGCTCGCACGGCGGACGGCGCCGAAGCCTGCCCCGCCCGGATCGGCGCGACCGTCACACTCGCGGTGTCCGGATACACCAGCACCGTTGCATGAGGGAACCGCGGATCGATGAGTGCGGTGGTGGTCTGATCGTCGGGCACTTTGACCGCGGCCGGCAGCACCCGGACATAGGCGACGGCCGAGTCGCGCTCGTACAGCACACCGGGGCCGCCGGCGGCTGTCTGCACGGGACCTACGACCTTGTGAAACCCGGGCAGCTCCTGGTCTCGCGGTACGAGGATGAACCGCGCGGCCACGAGATCCAGCACGCCCGGGTTGCCCACGTTCTTCCAGACATTCTTTCCGCCCAGCAGCTCGTCGTAGAAGCGGAGCTCATTGCCATGGTAACCCAGGACCTGCTCGATATCATGGGCCATGAGCTGGGAGCCGGGGAACACGCCCACGTCCAGAACGCGGAACGGCGGCTTTTCTCGCCGGAGCCGGCTGGTGATGTCGTCGTCGCGAAACAGCTCGGCCGCCGGCGGGGCGAACTGAAAGAAGATGCGATCGATGCTCCAGAGGTCGGCGACGGCAACAGCGGCCAGGGCGGCCGCGGCCCCCGCGCCCCGAAGCCGACCTCCGACGATGCCGAGCGTTGCCACAGCGGCGAGGGCCACGAACGCGAGCAGTCGGAGCGAGCCGACCTGGAGCGCCCCCGCGTTGACCAGCACGCGCTCGACCTGCTCCGGGGCCGCCAGCGCCGTAGCGACCGTCTGCAACGCCCCCACGGCCCCCAGAATCCCGATACCGCCCAACACGCCCAATCCGATGAGCAATGCGCGCCGGGGCACATCGCCTCTCAGCAGGCGATCGGCCCCGAGGCCGGCCCAGAGTGCCACCGGGAGGGCGACCAGGAAGAACGCCATGCCCGGCGCCCGCACCTTTTTCATCATCGGCATCACCTCGTACCAGAGCCGATAGAAGGGCGTATGTCCCCCGAAGGCGATGAGCAGAAACAGCAGCGCGATTCCGCCGGTGATCCACAGGAGTCCGCGCCGTTTGCGGTCACCCCAGGCGAGCGCGGCCAGCAGGATGGGCACCGCGCCGAGAAACTCGGTGTGGAGCTTGAAGAAGTTGCGACCCCAATACGCGTCGAGCACGCCGTTGAACTGGGGAAGGATCGTGCTGACGATCTCCTCCGGCGGCATCGAAAAAGCGATGGCGTAGTCCCATCCAGTGCTGGACCCGCCGTCGGCCGCGCGGGGTGAGTACGGCAGGTAAGCCAGGAACGGGACGATCTGGATCGCGGCGATCGTGAGGCCGAGCAGCACCGCGCCGAAACAGGCGACGATGGTGCCCCACGCCACCACCGGGCGGCGCAGCGCGTCGGGGCGCTCGGGGTCGGCCAGCGCGAGCCAGAGCGTCCAGATGCCGCAGGCGACAAGGAGGTAGTACGTCATCTGATAGTGCGGGCTCAGCATGCACAGCCCGACGGTCACGGCCAGAATCCCGTAGCCGGACAATCGACGATCCCGCACCGCGCGGAGCACGGCCAGGAACGCCAGCGGCGCGAGCGCGGACACAAAGAGCTTGCCGTCGTGCCCCGGCTTGACCAACGACGCAAGGATTCCGGTCAGCTCGTAGGAGAGGCCGCCTACCAGCGCCCCGCCCCAACCCGTGCCCAGCGCGCGGAGGAGCGCGTACATCGTACACCCGGCGATCACGAGGTGTGCCGCAAAGCCGAGGTTCATGGCGGTGTCCACCGGCAGGAACCAGCGGAGCCAAGCCGTGGGATAGAAAACGTCGCCGTGCTGCGCCGCGATGAACGGGAGTCCGCCGAAGAGATACGGGTTCCACTCCGGAATCCGGTGATGGGCCCGGAAGAATTCGGCGCCGAAGCTGCGGAAGGCGTAGCCCGCGATGTACTGGTCGCTTTGCCCGCTCACGAGGAATTGGCCGCCCAGCATGGGCCAACACAGCGTGAGCGCGGCAAGCACGAACACGCACGTCGCTACGACGGCGGGTCGAGACGGCTCCCAGCGCTCCTGCACGACTGCCGGATCAGAGGACGACACGCGAGCTCCGTCGATTGAGCAGAAGGAACGGGGCCGCGGCCCCGAACTCGGTCAACGTGAGCAGCAACCGGGAGGCAACCGCGAGCGCCGTCGCCGGACCGATGCCGATCGGCTGCTGCAACATGAGGATGAAGAGGCCTTCGCGC
>DATHMJ010000475.1:0-2107 GCA_035487215.1 Gemmatimonadales bacterium | reverse complement strand
AGCACCTTGCCCGCGGCCAACGGATCGGCTTCACCGTCGGCATCGGCGAGGATGATGTACTCCCGTGGCGCCATCTGGCGTCCGTGGTAAAACCGGACTGGCCCGGAGACGAGCAGCGTCTGTCCCACCTCGATGGTGCGGTCCAGAAACGGCTGGCCCGGCCACACGCACTCGAGCGGGCCGCTCGCGTCGCGCAGCACCGCATGGAAGATCCGGAGACCCTTCCGGGTGGGAACGATGCCCTTGCTCACGACACGTCCTACCCCTGTCATCTCCACGCCAACCCGCGCGCTGGCGAGGGGAGCGATCGACGAAGCGTCGACGTATCGGTGCGGGAGGTGCCATAGAAGGTCCTGCGCCGTGCGGATACCGAGGCGGGCAAGGATCTCGGCCCGCCGCTCGCCGATGCCCTTGAGAAACTGCACCGGGGTGTTGAGAGCGATCGGACGCGCGGGGGCCGACGGCATGGGCCGACCTAACTGGCCTCGCCGACGAGTCCGGCCGCGAACCGCTCCGGATCGAACGGTTCCAAGTCGTCGAGCGATTCGCCGAGGCCGACGAATCGGATCGGGAGCGCGAGCTCGCGCCGGAGCGCGACCACGGCGCCGCCGCGCGCGCTGCCGTCGAGCTTCGTGATCACGATGCCGGTGGGAGACACCGCCTCGCCGAAGAGCCGGCCCTGCTGAACCGCGTTCTGGCCCACGGTGCCGTCGAGCACGAGCAGCGTCTCGTGCGGCGCACCGGGTACGCGCCGCGCGGTCACCCGCACCAGCTTGCGCAGCTCATCCATCAAGCCCTCCTGCGTGTGCAGCCGCCCGGCGGTATCCACGATGACGGTGTCGAGTCCGCGGGAGCGAGCCGCGTCGATGGCGTCGAACGCCACGGCCGCAGGATCGCCTCCGGCGGTTCCCGACACGCATGGGATGCCGAGTCGATCGGCCCACACCTCGAGCTGGGCGATGGCCCCGGCACGATAGGTGTCAGCCGCCGCCAGCAGCACCCTGCGGCCCTCGCGCTCGAGCCTCCGCGCCAGCTTGGCCGTGGTGGTCGTCTTGCCGGTTCCGTTGACGCCAACCATGAGGACCACCGTCGGGCCCTCGCCGTCGGCCCGCGCGACCGCACCGGGGTTGCCCGGAGCAGCGAGGAGGCTCGCGACCTGGATCTTGAGGGCGCGGCGGAGGTCAGCCTCGGTCTTGAGGGTGCCCTTCCTCACTTCCTCTTCGAGCGCCGTAGTCAGATCGAGCGTCGCCGGCACGCCGAAATCGGCCTCGATCAGCAGCCGCTCCAACGCTTCCAGGTCATCCGCGTTGAGCCCGCGGATGATCGCGTTCACGTCGGTGAACGCGAGCCGTTTGAGCCGAGACCAGAGGGATTGTTTGTCGTCGCCGAGGCGGCTGGCCATGAAGAACCACGTCAAATTGTGAGCAGTGAACGCTAAACCGCTCTTATCGCAGGCCCAACCGTCTTCGCACCACCCATTCGCCCGCAAGCCCCAGCACGGCGAGCGCGAACAGCCATGGCCATTCCCGGGCGGATCGCGTGGTCGAGGCCCGGGCAGCGCGCGCCTCGTGGGACGTAACGGTCACCGGCCGCGGCAGCAGCTCGTCCGAGTATTGCTCCACCGCCACCGTTCCCGCGCCCCCGAGCGCGAGCTTGTACCGGTACGTGCCCGGGGGCAGCCAGACCGAGGCGTGCCCGGCCCCATCGAAGCGGAGCGTATCGCTCCCCGCGCGGCCCGAAGTCCACAGGATCGGGACCGCCTTGGCGACGCCCGGCCCGATCCATTCGAAGATCACCGGCCGACCGTCGGGAACGACCGCGCGCACGGGTCGCGCGACGCCCTGAATCGAGTCGACGCCTGCCAGCAGCCAGCTCAAGGTGGCCGCGACCCAGGCGCGATAGCTCTCCTCGCTCGAGCCGCCTCGAAACGCCCAACGCCAGAGCCCGTCAGCGAGCACGGTGACTTCGCGCCTGCGCCCAAGGTCGCGCCCCACCACCGCCGGCCATTGTGGTCCGCGCCTGCCGTCCTGCGCGGACAAGGCGATCCAGTCGGCGGGAGGGCTTCGCAGCTCGATGAGCTGGATGGCCGGCGGAAAGGAGTCGACGG
>DATHMJ010000474.1:0-5550 GCA_035487215.1 Gemmatimonadales bacterium | reverse complement strand
GCGGGGCGCCGCCGTATTCGGCGTAGTCGAGGAACCGGAGCACGCGGCCGAAATCCTCCCGGGTCAGCACGTCGGGAGCCTCGCGGTGGACGATGCCGACGACGAGGCGCGCGGCGGACTCGTAGAACTTGAGCACGATGTTGCCCACGAACCCGTCGCACACGATCACGTCCACGCGGCCGTGCTTGGGGTGTCCCAGAATATCGCGCCCCTCGATGTTGCCGATATAGTTGAGGCCGGTCGCCCGCTTGAGCAGCTGGTGGGCTTCCCGAGCGACCGCGTTCCCCTTCTCCTCTTCCTCACCCACGTTCAACAGGCCGACGGCGGGATTGGCCCGCCGGTGGAGATCCTTCATGAAAACGCTGCCGAGGTAGGCAAAGTTCACCAGCTCGCGGGGGGAACAATCGACATTGGCGCCTGCGTCCAGGACGACGACCGCGCCATCGGCGGTCGGAAACAGGGTGGCGACGGTGGCCCGCTCCACGCCATCGTGGAGCCCGAGGATCATGGTCGACGCGGCGAGGACGGCGCCAGTGTTGCCGGCCGAGAGAAACGCATCGGACTTGCCCGACTCCTGCAGGCGCAGACCGACGACCAGACTGGATTGGGGTTTCTTCCGGACGGCGGCCAGCGGCTTTTCCGCCATCCCGATCACGTCGGGGGCGGCATGGATTTCGATCCGCGAGCGGTCGAGCGCGGGAAAGCGTGCCAAGTCCGCCTCGATGGCTTCGGGACGGCCCACGAGTTGGACGCACAGGTCATCCGGTCGAGCCCGGAGCGCTTCGGCCGCTCCTTCGATTTCGGCTCGGGGAGCATGATCGCCCCCCATCGCGTCCACCGCGACGCGGATCACGCTCAGGCGTCCTCGACCTCGACCTGCTTCTTGCCGCGATAGTAGCCGCAGGAATCACACACGCGGTGTGAGAGCTTGGGCGAGCCGCAGCGGGGACACGCCTGGGGCCGCATGCCCGCCGCGGAGTGATGCCCCCGACGGAGCCGCTTCTTGGATTTGGAGGTGCGTCGCTTCGGAACCGCCATGAGGTCCTCAGACTGGTTCGGCCGGGGCGCACGCGCAGGCTCCGGCATTGAGATCGGCCCCACACCGGCGACAGAGCCCGGCGCAATCGTCACGGCACAACGGATACGGCTGGACCGCCAACGCCAACTCTTCCCGCACCACCTCGCCCAGGTTGATCAGCGTAGCCCCGGGGGGCACAAGATACACCGCGGGGTCGTCCGCGGCGTCGGGATCGTCACTGAACAGGACGTCCAACTCTTGGTCGAGGTGGTGGACCACGTCTGCCAGGCACCGGCGGCAGTCGCTGCGGATGTCCGCGTGCACCCGGGCTCGCCAAAAGTACTCACGCGGGCCGGTTGCCTGGAGCCGCCCCTCGACGGCCACGGGTCCGATGAGATCCAGGTCGAGCCCCACGAACGCCGGATCGTCCGGCTCGAGCCGCCCGGCGGTCTCGACCGGACCGCGGTTGAGATCGCGTAGATCGACTCGAAGCATAGCCAGGTAAAGTACTCCGGGAGCCCAACTTACGTCAAGACTGTGGTTCGGGCGTCACCCCTGTCCCCAGAGTCCGGCCAGCTCCCCTTCGGGAAAGAAAAATCCGACCTCGCGGGCCGCGTTTTCCACGCTGTCGGACGCATGGATGGCGTTCCGGCCCTTGGATTCGGCGTAGAGCCGCCGGACGGTCCCGGCCGCCGCCTCCTTGGGATCCGTCGCCCCGATGACGGTCCGGAGATGGGCCACAGCGCCTGCCCGCTCGAGCGCCATCGCCAGGCAGGGCCCGCTGGTCATGAAGTGGACCAACTCGGGATAGAACGGGCGACCACGATGCACCGCGTAGAACTCCGCCGCCTGCGGCGGGGTGAGCCGCACAAGTCGGGCGGCCCGGAGGATGAAACCCTCGCGTTGCAGATGGGCGAGAATGAGCCCGGCCTTTCCGGTTTCGATGGCGTCGGGTTTCACGATCCCGAGAGTCAGCTCGGACAAACGACCTCCCGAAGTGACGGGTTAGGAACCTCGCTCCTCCTGCCCTACCAGCTTCCGCACGATCTCGGCCCGCGTGAGCACGCCGCGCAACACGCCGTCGCGCACGACCGGGAGGCACGATACCTCCTTGTTGGCGAGCAGTGTGGCCACATCCGACAGCGACTGGTCCTCGGACACGCAGAGGACGTTGCGCGCCATCACGCTGCCCACCTGCCCGGGCATCGCCGTGGCCGCGGACGCCCGGGCCTTGGTCATCCCCTTGTGCTCGCCGGTCTGCACCCGCTGCACGTAGGAGGGCAGAAAATAACGCAGCAGCTCCCGACTGGAGAGCAGGCCGATCACTACGCCGTCGGAGCCGACGACGGGCGCCGCATCCAGCCCGCGCCGAGCCAGGAGACGCGCCGCGGCCTCGATCGGCTGCTCGGGTGCGAGGGCGACCCCGACGGGCGACATCACGTCGCCCACGAGCAGCTCGTCCTCCAGTCGGACGCCCTCCAGGCCCGGCAGGGCGAGCACGTCGTCGGAGGTGCGGGCGGCGTGGAGCCCGTTCACCACGTCCGGTTGCGCGAGGGCCCTGGCGAAGGCGGCCACGGCCTGGAGGTAGGCGGCCGCCTCGCGCGGCGGCGCCAGAATCAGGAGCATGATGCGCGCGCCGGCGGCAGCATCCTCCGGCTCGGCCCCCCGCCCCGTCATCGGCTTGCGCGCGACACCCAGCGCGGCGACGACGTCGTCCACCGCGTCGGTCCGAAAGTGCGGGAGGACGGCATGGGGACCGAGACTGAGCGTGTCCTCGGGCCACGCGTTGCGGACGGCCGTTTCCATCTTGGTCTGGTCGCGGATCTTGCCGTCGGCCAGGCACGCGTCGAGCAGCGCCCGGATCCCCTTGTCCCAGGTGTCGGCCTCCAGCGGAACCACTACCCGCCGACGGGAGAGGAGATCCGCGAGTCTCACATCCGCTTCCGGAGCAGCTCGATAACGTCCACCGGCCGCCGCATGATGCCGATGCCCGCGGCGTCCAGCGCGGCGAGCTTTTCTTCCGCCGTGCCCGAAGACCCGGAGATGATCGCGCCGGCGTGGCCCATCCGCCGTCCCTTGGGCGCCGTCTGACCGGCGATGAAGCCGACGACCGGTTTGCGGACGTGCGCCTTGACGAACTGGGCGGCGTTCTGCTCGTCGGTGCCGCCGATCTCTCCGATCATGACGATGGCATCGGTGCCCGGATCGTCCTGAAAGGCGCGGAGGCAGTCGATGAAGTTGGTGCCGATGATCGGGTCGCCGCCGATGCCGACGCAGGTGCTCTGACCGATGCCCGCGCGGGTCAGATGATTCACCACTTCATACGTGAGCGTGCCGCTCCGGGACACCAGGCCGACCCGGCCGGGCGTGCAGATGTTGCCTGGAATGATGCCGATCTTCGCTTTGCTTCCGGGCGTGATGAGCCCGGGACAGTTCGGCCCGATGAGCCGGACGCCGCGACTGCGCACGAACGGCATGGTGCGACTCATGTGCATGACGGGAATGCCCTCCGTGATGCACACGATCAGCGGAATCCCGGCGTCTGCCGCCTCGATGATCGCGGCCGCCGCCGCCATGGGAGGGACGTAGATCACGGTGGTGTTCGCCTTGGTCGCCGCCACGGCCTCGGCCACCGTGTCGAACACCGGCACCTTGTCCTCGAACCGCTGCCCGCCCTTGCCCGGCGTCACCCCCGCGACGACCGCGGTGCCGTACTCCAGCATCTGCCGCGCGTGAAAGGATCCCTCGCGTCCGGTGATGCCCTGAACCAGGAGGCGGGTCTTCTCGTCGGCGAAGATGCTCACGCCGCCTCCTTCGCCAGCTTGACCACGCGGGCCACGGCCTCGTCCATATCGCTCAAAGCCGTCATACCAACCCCATTGAGAATGCGGATGGCCTCGGCCTCATTCGTTCCCGTGAGCCGGATGACGATGGGCACTTTCACCTTGAACTGCCGAGTCGCGGCGACGATTCCGTTGGCGACGTCGTCCGTCCGGGTGATGCCGCCGAAGATGTTGAAGAGGATCGCCTTCACATGGGGATCGGCGGTGATGATCTTGAGCGCGTTGATGACCTTGTCCGGGCTCGAGCTGCCCCCGATATCGAGGAAGTTGGCCGGCTCACCGCCGTAATACTTGACCAGGTCCATCGTGGCCATGGCCAGGCCCGCCCCGTTCACCACGCATCCCACGTTCCCGTCGAGCTTGATGAACGACAGGTTCGCGCGTCGAGCCGCCGCCTCGCTCGGCTCTTCCGCGGTCTCGTCGCGCAGGAGGCCCAGGTCCGGACGCCAGAACAGCTCATTGTCGTCGATCACGATCTTCGCGTCGAGCGCGAGTACTCGGCCGTCGGGCGTCGTGACCAGCGGATTGATTTCCGCCAGCGACGCGCCGTTAGCGAGGTAGGCCGTGTAGAGCTGCTCCATGATGCGCGCAGCCGCTTTCACCTGGGTAAAGTCACGGTAGAGCGTGAAGGCGAGTCGGAGCGCCTGGTGGGGAAAGAGCCCGTAGGTGGGATCCACCGGGAGGCGCGTAATCTTCTCGGGGGTCTTCTGCGCCACCTCCTCGATGTCCACGCCGCCCGCGGAGCTGACCATGAACACGGGCCGCTGGGTCTCGCGATCCATGATGAGGCCGACGTAGCTCTCGGACGCGATTTCCGCCGCCGGCACTACGAGCACCTTCTGGACGGTGAGTCCCTTGATCTGCATGCCGAGGATTTCGGCGGCGTGATCGAGCGCTTCGCCGGGGTTCTTGGCCAGCCGCACGCCACCGGCCTTGCCTCGGCCGCCCGCGTGGACTTGCGCCTTGATCACGACGGTCCCACCCAGGCGGCGCGCGATGGCCTCGGCTTCGGTGGGCGTGGACGCCACGTCGCCGTCGAGGGTCGGAATGCCCTGCGCTTTGAGCAGCGCGCGGGCCTGATATTCGTGGATGTTCACCTAGCTCCTCACGATGGTGGTGCCGGCCTCGCCCCGTAGCGCGGCGGGTCCGTCGGTGAGTCGCGCGATGACGGCGCGGGCACCGGAGGCCTCGACGAACCCAGCCGCGGCCTCCACCTTGGGCCGCATGCCGCCCTCGTTCACTCCGCCACTTGCTACCAACGCCTTTACGTCCGCCAGGGTAATGCGGCGCAGCGGTCGCGCCGTCGGGGTGCCCCAGTCGGCGTAGACCGAGTCGACGTCGGTGAGGATCATCAGCACCTCCGCCTCCAGCTGCTGCGCCAGAATCGCCGCGACCCGGTCTTTGTCCACGACGGCCTCGACACCCTCGTAACCCAGGAGCGGATGGTCGTAGACGGGCGGGCCGCCTCCGCCCGCCGCGACGACGATGACGCCTTCGGCGATCAGCCGCCGGATGAGGGGCAGCTCGACGATGCCGAGCGGCACTGGACTGGCGGCGAGGCGGCGCCACTTGCCCGCGCCATCCCGGCCGACCGCGACGCCGCTCTCGCGCAGCTGCTCGGCGAGATCATCGGGAAGGGCGTGTCCAATGGGCTTGGTCGGGCGGTTGAGCGCGGGGTCGTAGGGGTCT
>DATHMJ010000473.1:0-3057 GCA_035487215.1 Gemmatimonadales bacterium | reverse complement strand
TCACGACCGCGATCCCGGCAGTGAATCCGGTGGTCACGGGATAGGGGATGAACTTGATGGCCCCGCCCAGTTTGGCGAGCCCCAGCGCAATCAGGATCACGCCGGCCATCAGGGTCGCGATGGTGAGGCCTTCGACCCCGTAGCGCTGGACGATGCCGTACACGATCACGACGAAGGCTCCCGTGGGCCCGCCGATCTGGACCCGGGAGCCTCCGAGGGCCGAGATGACAAATCCGGCAATGATGGCGGTGTAGAGGCCCGCTTGAGGCGTCACACCGCTCGCGATCGCGAACGCAATCGCGAGCGGCAGCGCGACGACGCCGACGATCGTCCCGGCCACGACATCGCTGAAGAGCTGCTGGCGCGAGTAGCTCTTGAGGGTCGTGACCAGTTTCGGAACGAGCACCGTCACTCCTTGGAAGCTGGGCGGGTTCCTCAGAAGCTGGGCGGGTGCTTTCCCGCGCCAGGGACAAGTTGGCACACCGTTCCGGGCCCACTGCGGCCAGAAAGTCCCGGGGTGTTTAGATTTTGGGGCGGTCGAGGGGCCGGAAGATCCGCTATTCGCTGCCAAAGGTCAACATGGCCGGATGGCTGCCTTCTTGCCTCAGGTGGGGTGTCCCTAACACCCCGAGCCCGTCGGAAAGGAAAGCGAACGAACGATGCGCATCGCGCTCGTCACCGAGTTCTACTATCCGCACCTCGGCGGCGTCACGGAACACGTCCACAATCTCGCCAAGGTCTACAACGCCGCCGGCCACCAGACGCTCGTCGTGACCTCGAACATGACGATGCCTCGAGGCACGCCCGATTCCCACGAGTACGCCGAGGACGAGGACTTCGTGCGGAGGGTCGGCACGAGCCGCGTCATTTACAGCAGCGGGTCCTTCGCCCGGATCACCACCGGGTTCGGCCTACGCCGCCAGCTGCGCGACCTGTTCCGGCGGGAGCAGGTGGACGTGGTACACATCCACGGAGGCCTGGCCCCGACTTTCGGCATCCTCGGCCCGCTGGCGGCCTGGGATATCGACTTGCCGGTGGTGGCGACGTTCCACTCCTGGTTCCCCAAGTCGCACCTGCTCCGCACCTTCCGTCGCCCCGCCCAGTGGTGCGTCCGGAAGCAGGCCGCCAACATCGCGGTCAGCCAGCCGGTCGTCGACGCCCATGCGCGCTATGTCGACGCGGATTGGGAGATCATCCCCAACGGCGTCGACACGCGGTTCTTCCGGCCCAACGGGCGCTTGCCCGCCGACGCGCTGTCACAGAGCCCGAGGCTGCTCTTCCTCGGGCGGCTGGACCCGAGAAACGGGCTCGAGACCGTGCTCCGCGCCATGCCGACCGTGCTCGAGCAATTTCCGGAGACGCGGCTCGTGGTGGCCGGCGATGGTCCGCTGCGTCCGTTGTACGAGCGGTTGGCGCGCCCGGTGGCCGATCGGGTGGACTTCATCGGCCGCGTGAACGGCGATCGTCCCGAGGTGTACGCCTCGGCGGATCTCTACCTGTGCCCGACGACAAAAGCGTCGTTCGGGATCACCCTGCTCGAGGCCATGGCGTGCGGAACACCGCTCGTCGTGTCCGACATCACCGGATTTCGCGAGCTGGTGAGCGGGGGGCAGGAAGCGGTGCTGGTGCCAAAGGATGACACCGCGGCCTGGGCACGGACGGCGATCGACCTGATCGCCAATCCCGACCGGCGCGTCGCGATGCGTGACGCCGGGCTGGCCAAGGCGCAGGTGTTCTCCTGGCCGCGCGTCGCCGAGCAGGTGTTCGCGGTCTACGAGCGGGTGACCAAGTGATCGCTGCCGCCCTCGCGGCGGCTACGGCCGGCGCCGCGGGGCTCCTGACGTTTGGCGCGCTCGAGCCGAACAACGGACTCTTCGGCCCCGTAACGGGCCGAGGCCCGCGATGTCGGAGCGTGTACCTCACGTTCGACGACGGCCCCAATCAAGAAGCGACTCCGGCCATCCTCGATGCGCTGCACGCAACGGCGGTCCCCGCCACGTTCTTTCTCGTGGGCCGCCACGTCACGCTCTTCCCGGCGCTCGCGCGCAGGGTCGCCGCCGAGCACACCATCGGCAACCACACGCAATCGCACGTGAAGCTCCATCGTCTGGGCCCGCGCCGCGTGCAGCAGGAGGTACGGGACGCGCACGAGGCGATCGTCTCCACGACCGGTGCGACCCCGCGGATGTTTCGGGCACCGCACGGCTACCGCAATCCGTTCCTCTTCCGTGCGGTTCGGCCGTTCCGATATCAGGTCATGGGGTGGACGTTCGGCGTATGGGACACGGCGCGGCCGGGATCCGAGGAGATCCGGCGCCGGATGCGCGCCAAGCTCCGGCCCGGCGCGATCCTCCTGCTGCACGACGGCGACGGATACGACCCGCACGGCGATCGCCGGCAGACCGCCGAGGCGCTCCCAGGTATCATCGATGACGTGCGCGCTGGCGGTTACGAGTTCCGGCCGCTCACGGAGCTCCTGACGCCATGAAGCGACCGGTCCGCTGGGTGTTCGGCGTGCTGGCGGCGGTGAGCGCCGTGCTGGCGGTGCGCTTCGCCCTGCGGTTCCCGTGGGCCGGAACGCTCGACGCGATCGCCGACGCCGACTGGTGGCTGCTGGCCGCGGCGAGCGTGGCCAACCTCGCGTCCCTCGCCGCCAAGGGATGGGCGTGGTACCTGTTGCTGAGTCCGGCGGCGCGCCTCCGTTGGCGAACGGCGCAGGCGGCCACGTTCGTGGGCGCGGCGGTGAACTCGGTGAGCGTATCGGTCAGCGGGGAGGCCGCGCGAATCCAGCTGGCCGCAAACCGCGACGGCGTGCCGGTGGGCGCGGCGATCTGGTCGTTGGTTTGGTCGCGGGTCGTCGAAGCCGTCGCGCTGGTGCTGTTCCTGGCGGTCGCGTTGGCGCTGATCCCGACGGATGGCTGGCTCCGGACGCTCGAGCAGGCTTCCTGGGTGACGCTCGGCTTGCTGGTGCTGCTGACCGTGGTCGGCGCGTGGCCTCGACTCGTCGGCCTGCTGCCCGCCGGCTGGCGACCGCAACTGCACGGGCCCACCGGGGAT
>DATHMJ010000472.1:0-3025 GCA_035487215.1 Gemmatimonadales bacterium | reverse complement strand
GCCTCTCGCCGATCGCTAGGTTTGCTTGAAAGACCCCCGTCGTCGGGGGCATATTGCCCATCTCATGTCGTTTGACCGCCCCGCCCGCTCGACCCCCGCCCGGAGCCACCAGTGAGCACTCCCGAGCGCGAAGAGCAGGTCGTTTTCCTCTCCGCCGTCCGCACGGGCTTCGGCACCTTCGGCGGAAGTCTCAAGGACCACTCGGCGACCGATCTGGGCGCCATCGCCGCGCAGTGCGCGGTGGCCCGGGCAGGGGTCGCTCCCTCGGATATCGGGCACGTCATCTTCGGCAACGTGGTCCAGACCTCCACCGACGCCGCCTACCTCGCGCGACATGTCGGGCTTCGGGCCGGGTTGCCCATCGAGGTCCCCGCCGTCACCGTCAACCGGCTCTGCGGATCGGGCTTCGAGGCCATCGTGCAGTCCGCGCATCGGATCCTGCTGGGAGAGACGTCCGTGGCACTGGCGGGCGGCACGGAATCCATGAGTCAGGCCCCGTACGTGCTCCGGGGCGCACGCTGGGGCACGCGACTCGGACAACCGCCCACACTGGAAGACAGCCTCTGGGATTCGCTCCGGGACTCACAGTGCGGGCTCGCGATGGGCGAGACTGCCGAGAATCTCGGAGAGCGGTACGGGGTCACTCGGGCCGATGCCGACGCCTATGCGCTCTCGAGCCAGCGGCGCGCGAAAGCGGCGTGGGATGCGGGAGCGTTCCGCGACGAGGTCATACCGGTGTCGGTGCGAAACCCGAAGACGCGCCAGACCGTCGAGTGGGCGGCGGACGAGCACATGCGCCCCGACACGACACCCGAGGGCCTGGCCAGGCTCGCCACGGTTTTCCGAACGGACGGGGTCGTGACGGCCGGGAACGCCTCTGGCGTCTCCGACGGTGCGGCGGCGCTGGTGGTCGCGGGCGCCCGCTGGGCCCGCGAGCGCGGGCTTCGCCCGCTGGGCCGACTCGTGAGCTGGGGCGTTGCCGGCGTGGATCCGGCCATAATGGGCATCGGGCCCGCGCCAGCGGCCCGCGCGGCCCTCGCACGTGCCGGACTCACCTTGGGCCAAATGGATCTGGTCGAGGTGAACGAAGCGTTCGCCACGCAGTACGTCGCCGTCGAGCGCGAGCTGGACCTTGATCGAGAGCGCACCAACGTAGATGGCGGAGCCATCGCCGTCGGCCACCCGCTCGGTGCGAGTGGCGCCCGGATTACCGCCCACTTGCTGTATGCGCTCCGACGCCGGGGCGGCCGACTTGGCCTTGGCTCGGCCTGCATCGGTGGAGGCCAGGGGATCGCGGTGATCGTCGAATCGCTGGCTGCCTGAGGAGAAACCATGGAGATCCTGACTGCGGGGCTCGCCGTCGCCGTCGTCTACCTGTTCACGAGCTTGCGGATCATCCGCCAGTACGAGCGGGCCGTCACCTTCTTCCTCGGGCGCTTTTCGGGGACCAAGGGACCCGGACTGATCTTCGTGCCCGCGCTGTTCGCGCACGCCAAACGGATCTCGCTTCGGATCGTGGCGCTGGACATTCCCCCCCAGGACGTAATCACCCGCGACAACGTCACGCTGAAAGTGAACGCTGTGCTCTATATGCGGGTAATGGACCCCGAGAAGGCCGTCATCGAGATCGAGGACTATCTCTATGCCACCAGCCAGCTCGCCCAGACCACGCTGCGCTCCGTGCTGGGTGAGGTCGAGCTGGACGAGCTGCTCGCCGACCGGGAGAAGATCAACGCCATCCTGAAGCGCATCATCGACGAGCGCACCGAGCCGTGGGGGATCGGCGTGTCCGCCGTCGAGGTCAAGGATGTCGATCTTCCCGAGTCCATGAAGCGGGCCATGGCCCGGCAGGCGGAAGCCGAGCGGGAGCGGCGCGCGAAGGTGATCGCGGCCCAGGGGGAGCTGCAGGCGTCGGCCACGTTGGCCCAGGCCGCGCACACGCTCGGCGCCGAGCCCAACGCGCTGCAGCTCCGCTATCTCCAGACGGTGGCGGAAATCGCCGCGGAGAATAATTCGACGACCCTGTTCCCGATCCCCATCGAGATGTTCCGCCCGTTCCTCCGTCTGGCCGACCAGGGCGCTCCGGCGCCGGGGACGGCGCCGCTTCCCCTGCCCCAGGTGACGACTCCGAGCGGAGCCCTGCCCGCCGAGGGACAGCAGTCGCTCGCCGCCCCCGCCGACCCAGGCGGCATGCCGGTACAACAGCTCAGCGATCTCATGAGCCGGCTCCGGCTCGAGTCCGCTCGAGCCGCCAAGGGAAACGATGGGTGACCCCGCCGGCCGCATCGATCGGGCTGCGCTTGAGCGCATCATCCATCGGGCGGCGGAGCTGCAAACGGCGGAGCGGGACATCGCCGAACACCTGTCGCCGGACGAGGTGCTGGCGCTGGGTCGGGACGTGGGGATTCCCGATCGCTACCTTCGACAAGCGATGCTGGAGGAGCAGACTCGGCTCCCAGATCAGGAGCAAGTCGGTCTCTTTGACCGCCTCGCAGGCCCAGCGCTCGTCGGCACCGGTCGGGTGATTCGCGGCGACCCCCCGGTGCTCGAGCGCACCCTCATCCGCTACATGGAGCAGCACGAGCTGCTCGCCCTTCAGCGTCAGCAGTCGGGCCGCATCAGCTGGGAGCCCCTGGGCGGGATTCCGGCGGCGATTCGCCGCTCGACCGCGGCGCTGACCTCCGCCACCCGCCCGTTCATGCTCTCGAAGGTCGAGCTGGTGACGGCCACGCTCACTCCGCTCGAGCCCGGTTATTCCCATGTCGCGCTGCAAGCAACTGTCCGGCAGCTGCGGACTACCTATCTGGGCGGCGGCGTGGTCGCGCTGACCGGTGGCGTGGGGGCGGCGGCCGCGTTGACGGTGTTGAGCGCCTTCCCGCCCGTGGCGCTGCTGCCGATCCCCATCGGCTTGGGGCTGGGGTACACCGTGGTTCGGCGGTTCCGCCCGGTTGCCGCGAGAGCGTTGCTCGGGCTCGAGCGCGCGCTCGACAACCTGGAGGGCGGCACGGTGAAGCCGGCGCAGCCG
>DATHMJ010000471.1:0-6217 GCA_035487215.1 Gemmatimonadales bacterium | reverse complement strand
CTCGACCGAGCTACGAACGCCACGCATTCGGTCCGCCAAGCCAGGGAGGGCTCCCCATGCGTGACCGCAGAGTTGCGATAGGTCTTGTCGCACTGCTGATCCTGAGTGGCTGTAGCGCCATGCGGGAGCGGCGATGGAGCTACTGTGCGCTCGCCGGCGGACTCGTCGGAGCCGCCGTCGGCGCGGGCACCGCGGGTGGGCTCGTCAACGCGTACGAGAAGAACCGCTCCGATGAGCACACCGGCGCTGCAGCGGGAGGCGGCGCGGTTGTCGGAGGAGCCATTGGAGCGCTTCTCGGTCACGTCATCTGCGATCCGACAGAAGAGGCGCCTCCACCGCCGCCACCTCCAGCACCGCCTCCTCCACCGCCGGCGCCGAAGCACATCGAGCTGTCGGCCGACACGTACTTCGACTTCGACAAGGCAACGCTGAAGCCCGCGGGTAGGGAGCGGATCGATGCGGACGTCGTGCGGCCGATGAGGGAGCATCCAGAGCTTCGCGCGCTCGTCGAGGGCCACACCGACTCGATCGGCTCGGACGCGTACAACCAGCGGCTGTCCGAGCGGCGGGCCAACGCCGTCGCGGATTACATGGAGTCGAAAGGGATCGCGGCATCGCGGATCACGACGAAGGGTTGGGGGAAGTCCAAGCCGGTCGCAGACAACAGGACGAAGGAAGGCCGAGCGCGGAACCGACGCGTCGAGATCACCGAGGAATAGCTTCCGTCTCCGATTCAGGCGCGCCCGGGTCGGGGTAGAACCCCGACCCGGGCTAGCATCTAGGGCGACCGACGACGAATACGGTCGATCAGCTCCCTGCACGTGCGGGTTGCCGGGGGACAGCGCAGCGAGCCTCGCGGCCGCGTCCCGCGCGCGCGATCACTCGTTCTGCTGAGCGTACAGGACGGCGAGCGCGTATGCGACGTCGGGGTCTTCCGGATCGGTGTTCTGGGCCTTCACGAGTGCCGCCTCCGCCTCAACGCGCCTCCCGAGGCGCTGGAGCTCGAGTGCCTCGTTGTATCGCACGCAGGCGCGCGCCGGCATGAGGTCGGCGGCGCGGCCGAGCGCGGCCGCAGCCTCTGGTATACGCTCCTCCTCGCCGAGTAGTAGGCCAAGCGAGTAGTGGAGCTCGCCCTCGTCGGGGACGCGCGCGATTCCGTCCCGGAGGACGTGCTCGGCATCCGGGGTGCGCTCGAGTCCATTCAGCAAACGAGCGAGGTTCAATCGCGCCGGGGTGAAGTCCGGGTCGAATCGAAGGGCGGTCCGGTAGTGTTCCTGCGCGAGCGCGTGCCTGCCCTGGTTCTCGTACAGCACCGCCAGGTTCAGGTGTTGACCCGGCAGGTCGAGGGCGGCGCTCTGCGCGGCGATGACCTCGCCTACGGCCCGCTCGTCCGCCTGGCGCTGCGAGGCATCGAGCCGATCGGACGGTACGGACGAGAGCACACGCCCTGCCTCGATGCGAACGGCGCGAACCGGGTCGCCGAGCAACGCCATCACGTTTGCGGTCTCGCCGTCGAGCAGGCTCGCCCCTCCTCACTCGCCGCCACCGGCTCCTTTTCGACCCGCGTGTCGAAACGATGCGGGCCGCCAGTGGTCACGGCCGCGATTCCGCCGGACCCGCGCGTGGCATGGAGCCTGCACCAGCGAGGCAGCATGCGAACATTTGTGGCGGACTCGGACGTCAACGCTCAGGCCCCGTGTCTCGCCGACGACGTGACCAGTCCGCGTGAGCGTGAGATCGTGCTCCTCGTCGCGCCGGGATACCGCAACGCGGAAGTCGCGGCGCAGCTCGGGATCAGTCAGCGGACGGTCGTCACGCACCTGCACAACATCTTCAGGAAGACCGGCGTCCGAAACCGGCGTGAGCTCATCGGATACGCGCGGCGGGTCGGCATCGTCTGAGGAGATTCCGATGGTCGATCGTAGCGTGAACGGAACCCGCTGCCGCACGATCCGGAGCATCGTCCACCACAGCGGCTACCTGCCGCCTCATCTCGCTGGCACCGTATGCTACGCGATGGAGAACCTCGGGCGGACGCTGCTGCGCGTGGACTTCGACTCCGGCGCCTCGCTCATCGTGTTGCTGGAGGATGTGGAGATCGACGTCGCTCCCGGGCGCGCGAACCCCTGAACCCTCCTCCCCGCTGGGAGTGCACTCCCAGCCAGAACCGGGGACGGTCGAGCCGTCCCCGGTCCCCCCCGCATCTGCCGACGCGACGTTGCGGGCGTGTGACCGGTAGCGTAGCCGAGTCGGGGCACGGTCAAGGGCAGGCGGTTCGAATGCTCGAACATCAGGGTTCAACGATGACGGGAAGAGAGGAAAGGATTCGCTCCTCGTCGCACCCCCGCGACATCTTCTCGCATGCCGTGAGCTACAGTGCCGACGGCGACGTGTAAAAGGGAGACGAGCGATGACGCGCGTCGCGCTCACGATCGCGCTTCTTCTCGCCTGCGGCGTGCCCGCTCATGCGGCTACGGCCTCGTGCTGCTCCGCCACGTCTCCGACGGCGCCGCCGTCGCACTCGACGGCCGCTTCTGGCTCCGCGCGCAGAGTCTCGACCAGCGCTGGCTCGCGCTGCCGCGCGGCTTGCACGCGATCACGGTGCGGCCGCCGGGCGGGCAACCGATCGCGCGGCACGTGGATGTGACACCCGGAAAGACGCTGATCGTGCGGTTCTGACTGGGCGATCGCCCCGGTCGACGAACTGATCGGCCTGAGCGCCAGCCTCCCACTGAGCCGCGGGTACTGTCCGACCTTAGGGCTCCGCGGGTTTCCGAACGTGCCCTGGCTCCGCCGGCGACCCGCTGCGGTCGGGGCCGGGGTCGGGCCCCGGGCGGTCGACGGGTTAGGCGCCCGCTCCGCGACGCTGCCGGCGAACGGCGCACGGCCCCGGCGGTGCCCGGCAGCCTCAGCCCCTGCCGCAGCGCTGCCTCCGTGCACCGCACGATGATGGGCTACGTGTCCCAATTGGGTTCGTTTCGCAAAATCAGTGCTGGGCTCACCGGGTGTCCTTCGGAGACCCATCCACCGGGTGCCGGGGACCTTGGGGATTCCCGGTACCGGTGGCCTCGGGCCTGATCCCAGCGGGGCCACCCCACACTGCGACGTATGTCTCTTTCGGCCTGGGGCGTGCGACTGTTTCGGGGTCAAGTCGCGCGATCTGTGTCGCGATCGCGGTGCCCTCGCGCAGCGCGAGGCGCGCCTCGCGTCGATCCCCGATCCGGTACGCCACCGCCTCGTAGATCCGGGCCCGGCGCAGCCGGTCCTGGAGGTCGGCGAGTACCGAGCCGGGCGTCCCGAATCCGATCGCCCGGCCCGGCGTGCGGTCGCTCCGGACATGGCGGGCGCGGTGACGCCTCACGCCCAACCGGCCTACACCGAATCGCACCGCGACGGTCCGCACGGGTTCGCCAGCCCCGAGCGCGGCATCAATCGCGGTACAGTCCGCGTGTTCGCAGATGCTACAGGTTCCCGCGGCCATGGCGTTACACCGTCCCGGTGGACTCGGTTTGCGGGGCATCCGGGGCGCCCCCCCACCCGCGGGCACGATGGGTTCGTTTGGCACGACCGCCCGGTCGGCTCCTTCGACCGCCACCTGGCGGAGCGTCTCGGGCACGGTTTGCGCGTGGCGCGTCTCGGAGACCCCGTCGCTCACGGCTGGCCAGGCAGTCGCCATCGAAATCTCGTCGTCCGGCGGTGCTCCACCCAGCTCCGGCACGGATACCGCGACGTCGACCGCGGCGGGCGGGGCGACCAGCACCCCCCGCCGCGCGGCCTGCAACCGCTCGAGCTCGTGGAGCGCCCGGACAAGCCGGCGCTCGAGCATCGCCTCGTAGCGCGCGAGCTTCCCGAGCTGGTCGCCGTGGTTGGTGTCCCTGACCAACACCAGGGCGAGGTGTTCTGATGCGGCGAGTTGCCGCGTCTATGGGAACAGTCGAGCGTGTTCAATGTTCTCGTTCTGGTGGTACACAAGTGTGCTGCGCTCAAGCCTATTGATCCGCCGCAATTTCCAGACACACGCCACGGCCTCGTCCACCCAGAACGTCTCAAGCGCGCCCGCCGGCGCGAGCTCCGCGAAGAGCTCGGTCCGCAGCGTGCTCAGGACGTCCCCGTCCTCATCCGGAAGGAGGACCTCGCGCGAGAGCAGGTCGTGCGTCACCGCGTTCTGGGACGCGGCCCGCTTCCCGTCGGCCGTCCGCGGCCCGGTGGACTTCTGGGCGTTTTGTCGGTTCGCCAGCCACTTCTTTTCGCTCATCACTCCCCCCGTTGTGTCACCGATGACTTCCCGTTTTCCTCGTGGGCGAAAAAAAACGGCGCCGGTCCAGCGGTCCCCTTGTCGGGCTCCTTCCCTGGACGTGGTGCCGTTTGTGTCGGCTCGCTCGTCTTCTAGTCACGAGACTACACTATCCGCCCCCGCGCATCAACGCCCTCTCGCGGTTCCTGGACCGCGGAGCGGCGCGGCGACCCTCGTGCACCGCACGATGGGCAACGTGTCCTTGTGCACGATCACAGCGCCGCTCCTCGTGATCATGAACACCGGCACTGGCCTGATCTGGGTGATCTTGGATTCGCCATCGCCCACCGTGGCCTTGGCCTGCGCGACCAGAGCCGTGCCCCCAACCTGCCTTGGCGTTGGGCAGTCCCTCCGCGGGTTCGATCCGCTCATCAGGGAACAGCGCCCCAGCACGGCGGCGCGGCTGCTGATGGGACGACCGCCACGAGCGGCTCCCCTTGGCCGTTCGCGTTTCGGTTGTACTATTCGTCGAACCCCGCGAGACTCCGCGCAAGCGCCCAGCGTGCCCGCAGATCATTCGGCTCCGCCTTCTCAGCTAGGAGAAGCAGCGGCTTCGCGTCGCGAATCCTTCCAACCTGGAGCCAACGGTAGACCGCTGTAGTTGTTACTCGCCCAGCCGCCGAGGCGTCGATCACGCCGCCGACCTTATGCACCGCATCGTCCACACCACGTTTTTTACCCCTGGCCATGGCCGCGCCGTGTACCAGCCGCCGGGCGGTAGGACAAGCGTAGATGCTCCTCATGGTAACGCTACCATTAACGCTCTTGACAACGATAGGGTGAGCGATTAGGTAAGGACCGTGGCGACGAACCTGACGTATCTTCGCTATGTGCAAGGCATCGGAGGGCGCGCCCGACCGCCGGCCTCGCCCGATCGAGCCACCGTGGCGAGCGACGATGTCTCTGCTCACCCGCAGCGGGGGAGATATCATGGCCATGCCTGAACGAGATCTCGCTCACACAACGGGGGAGAACCGTCCACCGATCTCGTTGCCCCGCACGTTAGACGAGATGTTGACGCTCGCCGAGATCGTCGTGCAGTCAGGGCTCGCCTTGGGCCACCGGACCAAGGAATCCGTAGTGATTGCCCTCCAACTCGGCGCGGAGCTGGGTTTCATGCCGATGCAGAGCCTCCGAACCATCGCTGTGATTCAGGGCCGGCCCGTGCCGAGTGCCGACGGATGCGTCGCGGCGGTGACCGCCTCGGGCCGGTGCGACTACTTCCGGGAGGTCGAAACGACCGACACGCACTCGACCTGGGAAACCCTGCGCCGCGGCGACGCGGCGCCCCGACGGTTCACCTTCACGCTCGACGACGCGCGCCGCGCGGGACTCACGCACCGCGAGCATTGGCAGGCGTATCCCAAGCGGATGCTCGCCGCCCGGGCGAAGAAGTACCTCGCGCAGGACACTTACCCGGACGTCATCGGTGGCCTCCTCTCCGCCGAAGAGGCGCTAGATTTGACGACGGCGCCCGCACCGAGCGGGAAAAACGATGAGCCGGTTGCCGAGGCACTTCTCCCGATCCGAATCACCACGGAGCAGGTCGCCATGCTGCAGGGCCTCATCGGGGAGGGCGGGCTCGACGCGGAGGAGTGCCTCGCGTGGCTCCGCGGCCGGCTGCCCGAGGTCCACGCCCTCACCGATCTGCCCGCGGCAGAGTACGCCCGCGTCAAGAAGGCCCTCGAGGATCGGAACGCAAAGCGGCAACTGCCGCCGGGAGAGACCGAGCATGCAACAGAAGACTGAGGCCTGGCAGCGGTGGCGCGCGGCGGGGATCGGGGCTTCGCTCGCGCCCGGCGTGATGGGCGTCAATCCGTGGTTTCCCCGGACGCCGTATGAGGTGTTCCTGCTCCTCACGCAGCGGGTGGAGCCGCCACCGCCGACCGATGCCATGCGCCGGGGGCTCGAGCTTGAGGCCGC
>DATHMJ010000470.1:0-2506 GCA_035487215.1 Gemmatimonadales bacterium | reverse complement strand
GCCAACGCGATGATCGGCCACGGCGCGACCCTGCGGAAGGTGCGATTGGACGGCGCGCTGATCGGCAACGACGTGGTGATCGAGGGTCTGTCCGGCAGCGTGACGCTCGGTGACCACTCGGAGGTGACCGCCAAGCCTTCCTCCTGAAGCGGCAGCTCGACCAGCTCGCGCCGCGACATCACTGGCGTTGCGTGCGCGATTTGATCATTCTTCAAGCGTGAAGATTACGGTCCTCACGTATCTCGATAGCTCTGACGAGAATTCCAAGGACTACGATCCGGTCGTGCCGCAGGTCGCGCGCACGCTGAGGCGCCTCGGTCACCGTGTCAGTATCCTTGGAGTTCATGGCGACGTGAAGCGCCTCATCGCCGGCATCGCCCGCCGCAAACCCGATCTCGTCTTCAATCTGATGGAAATGTTCGCCGACAATCTGTTCGGCGACATCCCCGTGACCGGGCTCCTCGATCTGCTCGGCGTGCGGTACACCGGGAGCGGGCCGGGCGAGTTGTATTTGAGCCAGGACAAGGCGCTCAGCAAGAAGCTGCTGTCATACGAGCACATCCTCTATCCCCGCTTTGCCGTCTTCAACACCGACTCCGAGCTGGAGACCGGCGGCAACCTCCGGATGCCGATGTTCGTCAAGCCGCTCCGGTCGGACGCCAGCCTTGGCGTCAGCAAGAAGTCGCTCGTGACCGACGCGGTGCTGCTCATGCGGCGGGTCGCCGCGATTCGGGACGAGCTGCACGACTCGGCGATCGCCGAGGAGTTCATCGACGGGCGGGAGTTCCTGGTCGGCGTCATCGGGAACTCCGTGCCCAAGGCCCTTCCCCCGATCGAGGTGGACTTCAGCGGCTTGCCGGAGGGGGCGCCCAAAGTGCTCGACAGCAAGGCGAAGTGGGAAGAGCAGAGCGTCGAGTACAAGGGGACCAAGACCATCGTGGCCACCCTGCCCGACGAGCTGCGGGCTCGGCTTCAGAAGGTCGCGGTGGACGCCTACCGCGCCGTGCGGGTGCGCGACTACGGCCGCGTCGACCTTCGGTTCACCGATACCGGCGAGATCTACGTGCTGGAGGTGAACGCGAGCTGCTACTTGGAGCGGTCGAGCGAATTCGCGATGGCGGCCGAGGCGGGTGGACTCGACTACCCGCGGCTCATCGAGCGGATCGTGAACCTGGCGGCGGAGCGCTACAACGGGAAGCGGGGGTAGCTAGGGCAGATAGGATCCGCGGTGCACGTGATTCATCGCGAGGGCGGTGACGAGGGTCGTGAGCGCGACCACGGCATCGCCCTCCTGCGTCGGGGGGTAGCCCAGCTCGAGCTGCTCCGCGCGGTCGGTGAGGTGCCGGAGCAACACGCGGGTTCTCTCGGGAAAGTGCCCGGTCCACCGGAACACGTTTTCCGTGAGGCCGCGTTGGAGCGCCCGGATCAGCGCGCCGGCCTTGCGACGCCCGTTCTCCGAGCTGCTCGGGTCATCCAACCGGTCGAAGATCGCCCGCAGGGCGCCGTCCAGCCCCGGCGGGAACACCGCCGGCTCGCCGACAACAGCTTGCTCGTCCTCGTAGTAGTCCTTGACCGAATAGTCGATCTCGGCCACGTCCTCGTCGCCTTCGTCGTCGGTGACCAGCGGGTCCCGATCCAGCGTCCCGGCGAGCGTGCGATCGCAGTAGGTCAGCTTCGCCAGCGCATCCGGCCAGCCGTCATATTCCCGCCGCCAGTCGAGTCCCGGCGTCATCCACACGGCGAAGGTCTCCGCCCAGTCTTCATCGGGATGCTTCTGGGCATACCAACCGGGGAGGTGGCGAACGTACCGCCGGCTGAACGGCTCGGGCCGGTAATCGTCCTCGTACGGCTGCGTGATCGAGCCGAAACGGATGATCCATTCCTCCTCGTCGTAGAGCTTGTACGCGTAGTTCACCACGTGCCCCATCTCGTGCCGCAGGTAGCGCAGGATGTCGGCCCGGTCGAACCCCTCGACGAGGCCCATCCGTTCTTCATGAATCGCGGTCAACTCGGGGCGGGCAAGGTAGAACGGGATGGCGATGGCGACCGTCTGAAACGGCACCCCCCATTCGGTCGAGAGATAGAACCGGGGCTTAAGCCGAGTCAGCCTGAGGCGGCGCAACTCCTCCTCGAACTCCGCGAGGATGGGCTCGAGGCGAGTGCCCCCGATGGTGAGTCCGAGGTCGCGAATTGGCGTCGACCACAGGCTGGATTCCCGGAATGTGCCGGGGGGTGTCGGGGTCGTCATGCTCGTCCTGGGGTCCGGGGCCGGAGCGGGGTCCGACAAACATATATTGCACCCCCATGCTAGCCACCCCAGGGTTTCGGAACCTGAAAACAAGGGCCCTGCTCGTGGCCTGCGGGCTCGTGCTGGGCGGCGGCCTGCCCCCACGACTGTCCGGCCAGGTACAAGTGCGCCTGGCAGATTCGGCGCGGGCGGACTATTCCGAGCTGCACGAAGGGCTTCGGACGGGGACACCCAAAGCCGACTCGGTGCTCGTCATCC
>DATHMJ010000469.1:0-6334 GCA_035487215.1 Gemmatimonadales bacterium | reverse complement strand
GTCCCCGTCCTTGCTCACTTCGGCCGAGCCGATCCATCGGTGAAGGAAGCGGACGCACGCGCGCTCGTTGCGCAGTATCAGGCGGCCGGCGCGCCGTTCGAGGCCCACTTTTACGACGCCGGCCACGCCTTTTTCAACGATTCCCGCCCCCAGGTCTTCGACCCTCCTTCCGCCGACCTTGCCTGGCAGCGAACGCTGGGGTTCTTGCGGGCGCACCTGCGCTGAATCCCCCGTGGAGACCATCGAGCACCTCGTAATCGGGGCTGGGCCCGCCGGGCTCCGCGCCGCGCAGGTGTTGGCGGAAGCGGGTCGCGAAGTCGTCGTGCTGGAAAAACACGACGACGTCGGCCCCAAGACGTGCGCCGGCGGCCTCACCTTGAAGGCCGTGCGCGAGCTTACCCCGCTCGGCCTGGGCGCGGACGCGGGACTCGTGAGCGTCGGCCACATCGTGTTCACGGGTGGCGTTGCACGGGCATTGGATCCCGCAGCAACCACAATTCGGACGATCCCACGCCGGGACCTAGGGCAGCTTCAGCTCAGATGGGCCAAGCAGGCGGGCGTCGAGGTTCGAACCGGGGCGCCCGCGACCGCGCTCGACCTCACAGCGCGCACTGTCACCGTAGCCGATCGGCAGATCGGATATCGCCACCTCATCGGCGCGGATGGCGCGGATTCGTCGGTCCGGCGTGCGCTCGGGTTGCCGCACCCGCGGGCGTGCTTCGCCGCGGAATACAACGTTCCCCGTCTTCGGCTCGAGCCGCTCCGCGTCGAGTGTGACCCGGATGCGTTGGCGAACGGTTATTTCTGGGTCTTCCCGCACGAGACCTACACGTCGATCGGTGCCGTCGCGCCGAAGAAGCTGATTCCGCCGGCCATGATCCGTCGTTATCTCACCGCGCGGGCGCAAGCGTTGGGGGCCGAGGAGCCGCTTCCGCCATTCGAGGCGGCCACGCTGGAGGTCCAGTTCTCCGGATTCGATTTTCGCGACGACGTCCACCTGGTCGGAGATGCGGCCGGGGTGCCTTCGGCGCTCACCGCGGAAGGGATCTACGCAGCACTCGTCACCGGCGAAGAGACCGCCCGCCGGATCCTGGACCCCGCCTTCCCATCACCCAAGACCCGAAGCTGGCTCAAAGTGAAGCGAGCGCATGACCGGCTGTCGCGGCTCCTCGGCCTGGGGTTGGTGCGCCGATGGACGCTCGCCGGACTGGCTTGCCTCGCGCGCTGGGCCCCGGGCGCGAGTGCAACTGCCGCCTGGTTTCTGGACGGCTGAAAGCCCCTTGCGTAGCCCCACCCCCCATCGTACTCTCCCTTTCCTGTTCGCCGACGTGCCCGAGGGAGTAGCGGATGACCTACGTCATTACTGAAACGTGCATTGGGGTCAAGGACCGAGGCTGCGTGGATGTATGTCCGGTAGACTGCATCTATGAGGGAGAAGACATGCTCTATATCCACCCCGATGAGTGTATCGACTGCGGGGCGTGCGAGCCTGAGTGCCCGGTCACCGCGATTTTCCCGGAAGAGGACGTCCCGGCGAACATGCAGGCGTACATCGCCAAGAACAAAGACGTGTTCAACGGCGATTCGCCGCCGGGGCCGCCGCAGCGTTAGAAATCGGGCATTTGCTTGACGTCGACCTCCGGCTGCCTGGGCACCGGAGGTTTTTTCGCGTCTGCATGCCGCTGAATACGAGACCGATAGACGAGAGGCGGCCCGCGAAGCCGCAACTGCGCGGCCCCGGGGCCGTTCGTAGGAAGGATTGTTTGCTTCGGCGGAGGCCCAGTGAGCACCGGACCGGCCCGCCTACTTATGAACGCACGAGGGGCCGAAAGGGTTTCAGCCGAGCCTCGAGAGGAAGCTGCGCATCGCGTCCGACACGATTGCGGGGCTCGCCAGGCTGGGGATGTGGGCGGCGCCCGGCGCGACGACCAGCTGCGCGCCCGGGATCGCCCCGGCCATGGCGGTGGCCTGGGATACGGTCACGACTTGGTCATCCGCACCCGCAATGACCAACGTCGGAAGCCCGACGAGTGTCGCGAGCAGGCCGGTGCTATCGGCGCGATCTCGCATCGCGCCCAGCGCCCCGACGATGCCAGGCACGGGTGTGGCGACCATCATCGCCCGGACTTGCTTCACCAAGTCCGCCGGCGCCGTGGGACCGAGGACCTTGGGGACCATCTCCTCCGCGATTCCGAGCGCACCGGATTCGCGGGCTAACGCCCCTGCCGTGTCGCGCGCGCGTCGAGCGTCCGCAGTATCCGCCTCCGCCTTGGTGGCCATCAGTACCAGCGCCGACACCCGATCGCGCCAGCGCCGGAGAAACTCGAAGGCGATGTAGCCACCCATCGACTGGCCGCAGAGCACCACGCGGTCGGCCCCCAGTGCGTCGAGCAGCGCTGCGAGATCGGCGGCGTACGTCGACATGCTGTACCCCAGGTCCGGGGCGTCCGAGCGGCCCATCCCACGGAGGTCCGGCGCGATACGCCGCCAGCCTTCGAGGGCGTCGACCTGGGGGCCCCAGATGGTGTGGTCCAGCGGATAGCCGTGGATGAACAGAATGGCCGGCCCGCTCCCACGCTCCTGCACAAGAAGGTTGACTCCGTTGACCGTGAGGCGGCGCGTGTCCCCCCGTGGTGCGGGCTGTGCGTTCAGCAGCTCCCCGAATTCGGGCGGGACCGGGACCGGTCTACCTTCCCGATTGATGCAGACGAATACGAACTCCGCGGTGGAGATCAACGCGTCGTCCCGCGTGCGTCGGGCAGTCTGGCGGAGGGTGAAGCTCGTCCGACCGTGATGGATGAGATCTTGATGAAAGCGAAGGACGTCGCCTGGGTAGGCGGCGAGATGATACTCGATCGCGGCCCTTCGGACTGCCGGCCAGGCGCCCTGACGTGTGAAGACGTCCATCCCCGGCCCCCGGGCGAGCATTTCCCAGCGGGCCCGCTCGAACAGCGCAAGGAAAGACGCCTGGTTCAAGTGCCCGAACGCGTCGCACTCGTCGGGATAGACCGTCAAATCGATGTCGAGACCGTGCATCGGCAGTACGGATCCTTCCGCTGAATCGGCCGCTCCGCCGAGGATGGGTTCCGCCGCCTCGGGAGTCTATCTTCATCAGAGATTGGACGACCGCGCAACCCTCGTCTCCCTTGCCTTCCCATCGGACATGAAACCTTCCACCGATTACATCCGACACGCCGCCCGCCTTGCCCGCAAGCTGCAGCTCGACTCCGCCATGGGACCCGCGGCTCAACCCGACGCCGAGTTCTATAAAGCGCTCGCGAAAGCGATGGAGGAGATCGCGGCCGGGCTGGAGCAGGTGGCGCCGCGTGACTGAGGCGCCGCTGATTCGGATCGACACCGCGCCGGCGCTCGAACACCTGCTGTCGGAGCTTGGCAACGAGCCCCTGCTGGCGGTCGACACCGAGGCCGCGAGTTTTCACCGCTATCACGATCGGGTCTACTTGGTCCAACTGTCGTCCCGGACCCGTACCGCCGTTGTCGACCCGCTCGCCGTCGGTGACCTGACCTCCCTGGGCCGGGTGCTCGCCGATCCAGCCGTCGAAATCGTGTTTCACGACGCCGATTACGACCTTCGGCTCCTCGATCAGCAGTACCAGTTTCGGACCGCGAGACTGTTCGACACACGGGTTGCCGCCCAACTGCTGAACGAGCCGGGCATCGGGCTCGCGGCGCTTTTGGAGAAATACCTCGGCATCCGCCTCGACAAACGCTTCCAGCGGGCAGACTGGTCCACCCGACCGCTGTCCCCCGAGATGCTCCAGTACGCGGCGGACGACACGCGCCATCTTCCCGCCTTGCGGGATATCCTGCGCGAGCAACTCACACAGAAGGGGCGGTTGGCGTGGGCCGAGGAGGAATTCGCCCTGCTCGAACAGGTGCGGTGGGATCCGGTCGACGACGGCGAGCCCGCGTACTTGCGGGTCAAGGGCGCGCGAACTCTCAAGGGACGGCACCTTGCCGCGTTGCGTGAGCTGTATCAATGGAGGGAGGACATCGCAGCCCGGACCGATCGGGCGGCCTTTCGCATCCTCAATACCGAGCCGTTGCTCGAGATCGCGCGAGTGCTGCCGACCGACGCTTCCGCGCTTCGGTCCATCCGCGGAGTGGGCTCGGATCTGGCTGACCGCCGGGGGCGAGAGATTCTGGAAGCGGTCGGTCGAGCGCTCGATCTACCCGAGCGGGATCTCCCCCGCCTCGAGCGAAGCCCGCGGCGCCCGCCCGATCCTGCCTTGGAGGCTCGCCTGGAGCGTCTCAAGACCACCCGCAACGCGCTGGCCTTGCGCTTTGACCTGGCGCCCGGCGTGTTGTGCCCCAACGGGACGCTCGAGGCGATGGCACGCGCGAACCCGCAGACGCTGGCAGAGCTGCGCATGACGCCCGGGGTGCGGCAATGGCAAACGGAAGCGTTCGGCCAGGAGCTGCTCGACGCGGCGCACGCCGATTCGGCGGTCGAGCGAGGGAAGGAGAAGCCCGCGGGAAGGCCTGCGACGAGCGCCCCGCGCCGCGCTCAGTGACCGAGGAAGGCGCGAACTCGCGGGTCCATTCGCTCCGGCGTCCAGTACGGCTCCCACACCAGCTCGACCTCCACTGAACTCACTCCCTCCAAATCGCTGGCGACGTCGCGGACGCCCTGGATGATTTCGGCACCCGCCGGACAGCCGGGAGAGGTCAGCGTCATGTGGATCTGGACGGCTCCCGTCTCCGAAACATCCACTTCGTACACCAATCCCAAGTCGATGATGTTGAGGTTGAGCTCGGGATCCTTCACGGCGCGAAGCGCCCGGCGGACCGTCTCGCTTGTAGGAGGCATTGTCAGTCACCCACTCGTCAGCATGTAGTCAGGTGGTCGGCGTCGCACACTGCCGGCACGGCTCGTTGCGTCGCGTCGGAGAGGCGGGAACGGATCGCCTTCAGCTTCTCGATCGAGCGACGGCCTCGAGGATCGTAACTCCGATTGGTGAGAAACACGAGAAACAGGTCCCTGGTCGGATCGACCCAAAGCTCGGTTCCGGTCCAGCCCGTGTGCCCATACGCCGTCGGGCTCGCCAAGGTGCCAAAGACGCTCGGGTCGTCGGCGGGGGCATCGAGCGTCGGGCCGTCCCATCCGAGCAGGCGCGTGCCGGACCGTAGGCTGGGCGTCAGGAACAGTCGCATCGTTTCAGCCCGTACCCAACGCCCCCAGGGTGTCATCCCCTGGCGCAACCACACCTGCGCAAACCGCGCGAGATCGTGGCCGGTCGAGAACAACCCGGCATGTCCCGCGACGCCACCCAACCGGGCCGCGTTTTGATCGTTCACCTCACCCCGGACGGGATAGCCACGGTATTTGCCCGTCGGCGCCGTCCATTTGCGAAGGGCGGGCGCTGGTCGGTAGAGCGTGCGATCGAGGCCAAGCGGCGTGAGGACTTCCGTCTGGACCACGTCGTCGAGAGGCTTGCCCGTGACCTGTTCAATGAGGAGGCCCAGCAGCATCGCGTTGAGATCGCTGTAGTCGGCCGAGTCGCCAGGAGTCCGCTGCAGGGGCTCGGCGTACAATTCGTCCAACATCGTCGCGGCCGTGTGCGCTCGTCGAAAGAACGGGATCCACGGCGGAAGCCCGCTGGTGTGATCCAGCAGCATGCGCACCGTCACGCGGTCCTTCTCCCCGCCAGCGAACCGCGGGAGGTAGTGGCTTACCCGCGCGTCCAGACTGACGGTCCCTGCGTCGACGAGTCGCAGGACGGCACCCGTAGTGCCGACGACCTTGGTGATCGAGGCCAGGTCCCAAAGCGTTGAATCGGGGTTGGGGACGGCCGAGGCGGAGCTCCAGGTTAGATGACCGTAACCCCGCGAATAGAGGACCGTGTCGCCGCGACCGACAACGACGACGGCGCCGGGATAGAGCCCCTTTCGCATGCCGTCGCGAACCGCCTCATCGACCCCGCTGAACTGCTGGGCCGAGAGCGGCGCTGCCGAGAGCGGCGCTGACGTGAGCACACTGGCGATGGCGATCAAGACCCACCTTCCGGCTGGCGCAACGGCCATCATCCACTCCGCACACTATTGGGGACCCGACGGCGATCGCAAGCTCTGGCGGTGGTGCGGGCCAAAATCATGCCCTGGGGCGGGATTGGTGGAAGCTGCAGTAGCTACTACTAAGAGATGCTAGTGGTCCGCGCTGTCCTTGACCGATCCTGGCGGCAATTCGTAGAGCAGCTGCGCCGTTCGGATATCGCGTTCGGACAGCGCCGAGGTGCGGGTCGAAGGAAACATGACGTCGTTCGAATCGGGGGAGTGCGGCAGGCCGATCGCATGCCCGGTTTCGTGCACGGCC
>DATHMJ010000468.1:0-2668 GCA_035487215.1 Gemmatimonadales bacterium | reverse complement strand
CGGCCGTGCGACTCCTCGAGCGCATTCGCGCGCGGCGCCCGGAGGTCGTCGGCACGGCGGGGCTCGACCAGCACGATTCCCGCAACGACCGTGGCACCCGGGTGGTGCTGCTCGATCCCGCGGCGCCGGATCCCCTGGTCGAGCTGAAGGCCGGCCGATTCGTCAATCGGGGCACCACGATGGAATTCCCCGCCCGGCAGCCGTTCGGGCCGCTTGGCCTCGCCGCGCTGACGGGACTTCGCGCCGGTCTCGATGCCGTCAACTTCGTCCACGAGCGCGCCGTCCGTGCGCTCCGTCGGGTCGCGTGAGCGCCGCGGCGATCCGGCCGGACACGGTCTCCGTGGTGGTGCCCACGTACAACCGAGCGGACCGGCTGAAGGACACGGTCGCCTCGATTCTTGCCCAAACGGTGCCCGCGAACGAAGTGCTGATCGTTGACGACGGTTCCCAGGACAACACCGCCGAGGTCTGCCGCGGATTTCCGGCCCCGGTGCGCTACATCCACCGCGCGAATGGCGGCAGCGCGGCCGCGCGAAACACCGGGATGCGTGCGGCCACCAGCGAGTACATCGCCTTCCTCGACGCGGACGACGTCTGGGAGCCGACCAAGCTGGAGGTGCAGCTCGCGTTGCACGCCGCGCACCCCGAAATCGCCTGGTCGGCGACGAACCACTACACGACCGATCGGGCCAACCAACCGCTCCCCGGGGTTCAGGGATTTGCCCGCGATCTGCCGGCCTTCGAAGCCGCCGGCGTCGATCCTGAGAGCTTCTTCTCGATCGCCATGGCGCGCTCAGAGGTCGAGGCGGCGGGTGCCCGTCACACCGCCTACACCGGCGATGCGTTTGAGCTGAACTTCTACGGGAACTTCGTCTACCCCTCCTGCGCCATGCTGCATCGGAGCGTGATGGACCACGCGGGCCTCTTTGACGAGGCGCTCCGTTGCGCGGTGGACACCGAGTACTTTCACCGGGTGAGCGCGTACGCGCCGATCGGCATTCTCATGACGCCCTTGTTCCGCTGGCGACGAGGACCGGGTGAGACGATCGTCTCCGGTGCAAACATGGAGCAGCTCGTCCGCAACGCCCTGCTCAGCGTCGATCGCGCCGCGGACTTGCGCCCGCTCTCCCCCGCGGTGCGAACGCTGTACATCGAGAGTCGCCGGCGCCTGTTGTTGCGTCTGGCCTATGTCGAGTTGTCAAACTTGAAGGGCGCCAGTGCTCGCCAGACCCTTCGGCGCGCATGGTCCGAGGGGGCGAGCGTCACGCCCAGGGGACTTGGCGTGTACGGTGCCTCGTTGCTCCCACGGGCTGCCTTGCGCGGTCTGCACCAGCTCAAGCGGAGACTTCGCGGGTGACGCCGCTCACGCGCAGGCGCCGGACTATCGCCCTTATGCTCGAATCGGATGGCCCTGGGGGAGCAGAAAACATGTTGCTCCAGTTAGCCGAGGAGCTGCAGACCCGTGGGTACGGCATTTGCCCGGTGTTACCCGCCAAGGGATTGGGATGGTTGGCGAAGGAATGCACGAAACGCGGGTTTCAGCCTGAGGCCTTCTCGCTACGCCGCCCGCTCGACTGGCGCTGCCTCCAAGGGCTAATCGACGTACTCCGCCGTCGCGAGGTAGACTTGGTACACAGTCATGAATTCACGATGGCGTTTTACGGTGCCGCCGCGTCTCGCTGGTTGCACAAGCCTCACGTGATCACCATGCACGGGGGGCAGCGGGTGCTCTCCCATTGGCGGCGGCGTCTCGCGTTCCGGTGGTCCATGCGGCAGAGCCGGGCGGTGGCCGCGGTCTCCGGCGCTACTCGCCAGTTGTTTCTCGACGCGCTGCATCTGTCCCCCGATGCGATCACTGTGGTTCACAACGGGATTGTCGGCCCGCCAGCGGGGCATCCGGCCGGCTTCAGGCGGGAGTTGGGAGTGAGCCAGGACGAGGTGTTGATCGTATCGGTGGGCAACCTCTACCCGGTGAAGGGGCACCATGTCCTGCTCCAGGCGTTGGCCCAGCTCGCGGCTCGTGCCGATCTCCCTCCCTGGCGGATGGCGCTGGCGGGCCGCGGGCGCGAAACCGATCGGCTCAAGCAGTTCGCCGGTGAGCAGGGACTCGATCGGGTCCATTTCCTGGGCCACCGCCCGGACGTTCCCGACATCCTGGCGGCGGCGGATGTCTGGGTCATGCCGTCGCTCTCCGAAGGCCTGCCACTCGCGCTGCTCGAGGCCATGTTCGCCGGCAAGGCCGTCGTCGCTTCGAGCGTCGGTGGAATCCCGGAGGTCATCCAGCCGGAGCTTGACGGTCTCCTGGTCGCTCCCAACGACCCTCCCGCCCTCGCCGGGGCGTTGGGACGGCTGATTTTGGACGCTGGCCTCCGGACGAGGCTGGGATGCGCCGCACGGCAGAAGGCGGCGAGCCAATTCAGCGTTGCTCATATGACGGACGACTACGAGCGTCTGTACGCGGAGGCGGGATGACACGGCCCAGTCTCCTTGCCGTGGCCATCATGCCCGTGTGGCACATGCGGGACGGGTTCTCGGTGCGTACGGCCAATCTGCTGCGCGGCTTGGCTCGCGACTGGCGGATCACACTGATCGCACCCCAAGGCGACGGCGACCCAGGCGATCCTTTCGATGTGGGCCTCGAGCGATTCGTGCGATTGAGCCCGGAGGC
>DATHMJ010000467.1:0-3451 GCA_035487215.1 Gemmatimonadales bacterium | reverse complement strand
CTCTGATTTGCGGCATGCCGCCAACCTGCTCTGGATGCTCGAAGGCAAAGAGCCCAGCCCCGATCGCGTGCACTGGCTCGAGGCGTACCTCGTGTTGCTCGCCGACCACGGCCTCAACGCGTCGACCTTTGCCGCGCGGGTGGTTGCGTCCACTGGTAGCGACCTCACCTCGTGCGTCGTCGGCGCCATCGCCGCGCTGAAAGGACCGGCCCATGGCGGGGCCACGCTGGCGGCGCGGAACATGCTCGACAAGATCGGCTCCGCCGAGAACGCGGAGAAATGGTTGAAGGACGCCCACGGCCGGCACGAGCGGTTTTCGGGCTTCGGGCATCGCGTCTACAGGACGTACGATCCCCGCGCCAAGATCCTCCGCGAGATGGCCAAGACGGCCGCTCCCGAAATGCACCGCACGGCGGCGCGCACCGAGGAGGTCGCGCTGCAGATCCTTCACGAGGCGCATCCCGATCGGCCCAACGCGACCAACGTCGACTTCTGGGCTTCGGTGGTGCTGACCGGCGCCGGCGTACCCAAAGAGCTGTTCACCTGTACCTTCGCGACGTCGAGAGTGGCCGGCTGGACGGCGCACGTCCTCGAATCGATGGGCGACCTCCGGCTGATCCGGCCCGCATCGGTCTGGATCGGCCCCGAGGCCGGAAAGAAGCCGCCCGTGCTCGCCAAGCGATGAGCGCCGCATACGTACCGGGGCTCGAAGGGATCGTCGCCGCTCAAACGGCGATCTCGATGGTGGACGGAGCCAACGGCCGCCTCGTCTATCGCGGTTATGTGATCGCGGACCTCGCCGAAGAGATGTCCTTCGAGGAGGTCGCCCACCTCCTTTGGTACGGCCGCCTTCCAACGCGGGCAGAGCTCGACGCGCTGACGTTGGAGCTGGCCGCCTCGCGGTCACTGACGCCGGCCGCCGCGGCGACTCTCAACGCACTTCCTACGGACACGGATCCCATGGACGTGCTGCGCAGCGTCGTCTCGGTCCAGGGGGTGGAGCACAAGCTTGAAAAACCCACGATCCCCCTGGCCGTTCACGCGACGGCCTCGTTTCCAACCATCCTGGCGACCTTCCACCGGCGTCAGCAGGGGGCTGGGCCGATCAAGCCGCGCGCCGATCTTGGTCACGCCGCCAACTACCTCTACATGCTCAACGGCAAGGAGTCGACCCCCGAGCTCGTGCATGCGCTGAACACCTACCTGGTGCTGCTCGCCGACCACGGCATGAACGCCTCGACGTTCGTTGCGCGGGTGATCGCATCCACCGACTCCGACCTAGCATCGTGCCTCGTGGGCGCCATCGGCGCCCTCAAAGGTCCGGCCCATGGCGGTGCGCCGTCCGCGGTGATGGACCAGCTCGAGCAGATCGGGACGGCGGAGAACGCCGAGCGCTGGATGCGTGAGGCTCGCAAACAGAAGGTGCGGTTCATGGGCTTCGGGCACCGTGTCTACCGCACGTACGACCCTCGCGCGAAGATCCTGAAAGAGCTGTGCGCTCGGCTCAACCCCAAGTTTTACGAGCTCGCGTCGAAGGTCGAGGAGACGGCCCTGGAGATCCTCCACGAGGAGCACCCGGAACGGCCTCAAGCGACCAACGTCGAGTTTTACTCGGCCGGCGTGCTGCAGGCCATCGGCCTCCCGAAGGAGTACTTCCCGCCGACCTTCGCGGTCTCCCGAGTCGCCGGATGGAGCGCCCACGTCCTCGAGCAGAGCGGCAACAACCGCCTCATCCGCCCTCAGTCGGAGTACATCGGCCCCGAACCCCGAAAACCGGTACCGCTCGCCGAGCGCTGATCGCCATCGGTCGCGATGACCGTAGCTGAGGTCCGGGTGCCGCGGGCGCGGCTCCTGGTGGCGGCCGCGGCGCTGGTCGCTTGCGGCGCGATCCTGTGGCTGACACGCGGCTTCACTTTTTACTTCGACGAGTGGGAGTTCATCCTGAACGCCCCGGACTGGAGCTTCACCTCCTACCTCCAGCCCCACAACGAGCACCCTGTGATGCTGCCGCGCGCCATCTACGCCGTCCTGCTGTCGACCATCGGACTGCGCAGCTACCTCCCCTACATGTTTGTGGTGCTCGCGCTCCACGCCGCCAGCGCTCTCCTGCTGTTCGAGCTGGTGCGCCGGCGAGCCGGCGACCTCATCGGGGTGGCATGCGCACTGCTCCTTCTGGTCATCGGCGCCGGATGGGAGGACCTGCTCTGGGCGTTCCAGATGAGCTTTGTGGGGTCGGTGGCCTGCGGCCTCGGTGCCCTGGTCGCGCTCGAAGACCCGCCGTCGTGGCGCCGCCTTGCCGTGGCCACCGGCCTGCTGACCGCCTCGCTCATGTTTTCCGCGATCGGCCTCTTTTTCGGGCTGGCCGCGGCGGTCAAGCTGGTCGCCACTCCATCGCGGCGCCGCGACATTCTGTGGCTCGTGCCGCTCGGCATCGCCTTCGTGGCTTGGTACCTCGCTTTCGGACGCCACGGATCGCTGCCGAATCCACCCTCGTCGGCTTCAAACATGCTGGTCCTGCTCGCCTATGTGGTCTGGGGCCTCGGATCGAGCCTGCTCGGCCTCGCCGGGGTTCAAGGGAACCTGGCGCTGGTCTTCCCCTTCCTGGCGATCGCGGTCCTCTTTCTGACCTGGCGGAAGCGGCGGCCGGATCCGCTGGCCATCGGCCTGGCGGCCGGCCTGGTTGCGTTCTACCTGATCACGGGCGCGAGCCGCGCCCAGTTCGGATACCAGCAGTCGGGCGCCGGCCGCTACGTCTACATCGGCGCGGTCTTCTGGCTGATCCTGCTGGCGGATGCCGCCCGGTTCCTACCCTGGCGGGGCACCTGGCGGCCCGCGCTGCTCGCCTGCCAGTTCCTTGCGTGCTTCAGCAGCGCCGCCCTCCTTTTCTCCTTTGCAGTGGCCAAGGAGGTGCAGATGGAGCGGGAGGTGGCCGATCTCAAGGCGCTCGCGGCCGAGCGGTCGGACCCGTGCCTCAACCCAGACGGAGCGGTCGACCTTCTCGTCATGCCACAGGTCAGAAAGCCGGCCCTGTACTACCGCGCCATCGATCTCTATGGCGACCCCACACTGGGGACGCCCCTACGAGATAACGCCAGTTTTGCCGCTGCCATCGGCAACCTGATCACATGCAACCGGCATTAGGGTGACGCTCCCTACACTTAGTCGCAGTGGCTGATTTCGACTTCGACGTCGCGATTCTCGGGGGAGGGATGGGTGGTTACCCGGCCGCGATCCGGGCCTCACAGCTCGGCCTGAAGGTCGCGCTGGTCGAGGCGGACAAGCTCGGCGGCACGTGCCTGCACATCGGCTGCATACCGACCAAGGCGCTGCTTGAGTCCTCGGAGCTCTACCACCGCATCTCCGCGCGAGGCCCCGAGTTCGGCGTCAACGCGGAGAAGGTCGAGTACGACTACGCGCGCATCGCCGCACGGCGCGACGCGGTTGTCGCCCA
>DATHMJ010000466.1:0-2723 GCA_035487215.1 Gemmatimonadales bacterium | reverse complement strand
CTCGACCGCCAGGTCCACGCCCTGGAGGGCGACCTGCTCGCTCGGGGTGCCGGGGAAGAAGGTGTGATGGAGGTCGGACAGCTCGAGAACGGGATGGGTCACGCGGACCCCGCGGGCTCTGGTGTCCGGCGCACAGCGCGGGCGATCGCGGTGGGCACCACCAGCGCAAGGAGCACGAAGACCGCGGTCACGAGCTTGAGCGCATTGGCATCGAGGCCGGCGCGCAGCGCCGCCGCGACCAGGAGCCGGAACACGACGGTGCCGACCAACACGCCCGTGATCTGACGGGCGGGCCCGCTCTTCCCCACCAGACTCTCGCCCACGATCAGGCAGGCCAGGCCGACGACGACGATGCCGAGACCCATCTGTACGTTGGCGAATCCCTGGTACTGCGCGAAGAGCGCGCCGGACAGCGCAACGAGGCCGTTCGCCATGACGAGACCCAGGGTCACCATGAGCCCGACGTCGATGCCCAGGGCACGGGCCATCCGGGGATTGTCACCCGTGGCCCGCACCGCCATGCCGAGGTCGGTGCGAAGGAAGCGCTCCATGATGACCATGCTGCCGAGAATGAAGACGACGAACATGCCCAAGGGGGCGATGTTCGCCGCGCTCACCGACGTCCCAAACAGCGAGACCGAGGGCGGACCACCTAGGGCGGCCCAGGCTTTCTCGGCGAGACCGGGCAGGGTGTCGACGGCCGCGAGCGAGACGTCGCCACCGCCCATGACGTAGAGCTGCACCGAGTAGAGCGCCGTGCTCACGAGGATGCCGCCGAGCAGCGTGTCGATGCCGAACGCGGTGTGGACGATGCCGGTAGCCGCCCCCGCGAGCCAGCCCGCCGCGGTCGCGATCAGCGTGGCCGAGACGGGATGGACGCCTTTGGCCAGGAGGGTGGCCGCAACGGCGGCGCCGAGGCCGAAGGAACCGTCGGTGGTGAGGTCGAGCCGGTCGAGGACCCGGTAGGTAAGGAAGACGCCGAGGGTGAGGAGCGACAACAGGAGCCCAACCGACAGCGCACCGATTAACAGGTTCATACGGCGCCGCGAAGCGTACGACGGCGCGGCGCCCGTCGTGCGCGATCACGATCGTCATTTCTGCTCGGAGGCCAGTTTCGTCTTGGTGGTCTCTAGCCGGTAGAACGGAATCTTCGCTGGGCTCTCTCCCCGTAGAATCCGGGCGATCATCTTGCCCGCGACGGCGCCGCCCTCCTGGAAGTCCGGATACAACGCCGCGGTGGCGCCCTTCATGATCTCGAAGGGCGACGGAGAGAAGACCGGAATGTTCTTCTCCTTGGCGATCTTGATGATGCTCTCGAAGCCGCCATGGGCCGCGTTGCCGTAGATCTCGATCGCATCGACCTTCTTGCCGACCAGCGCATTGGTGGCCTCGGACGCGTCGCTCGGGCTGTTCACCGGCACCGCCACGACCTCCAGCTTGGCCTTCTTGGCTGCCGACGTCAGATGGTCTTTGAGATCGACTGAGAGCTGCTCGGCCGGGCTGAAGAGCACGCCCACCCGCTTGGCCTTGGGCACCAACCGCTTGATCAGCTCGATGCGCCGCTCCTGCTCCGGATCACCGAACCCGGGCGAGTACACGCCGGTCACGTTCGGCAGGTGGGCGGAATCGCTGGTGCCGGCGCCGGCGGCGAACGGGTCGGAGAGAATGTGGAACACGATCGGCGTGTCCTTCACCCGCTTGATCGCCACTTGGAGCGTTGCGTCCTGCAGGGTGACGATCACCTTGACCTTGGCGTCGAGCGCGGCGTCGATCAGGTTGGGCAGCGTCGCGAGATCACCCTGCGCGCTCGAGGCCTTGAACTCGTAGTCCTTGCCCGCATCCATCCCCTCTTCCGAGAGCCCGACCTTCAACGCGTCCTCGCTCCACTCGGCGCCGATCCAGTCGGCCGCGCGGATGAGCGCGATCGTCGCCGGGGCCGCGGGAGGCGCCGGCTGAGCGGCCGCGCCGGCGGCGCCCGCCCCGGCGCCCTTGTCCGCGGGCTCCTTGGCACAGCCCGCGGTGAAGCCAGCCACCGCAGCCAGCGCCGTACCCGAAACCAAGGAACGCCAACGGAACCCACGCTGCCCCTTCATGCGACCGCCTCCCGATTGATCGTGAGAGCGACTCAGGAATCGCATATTCTACATGTCCGGAGCCAATCCGCAAAGCGAATCCGCAGCGTCTTAGCCCGCCCGTGCCACCATCCAGGCTTCCAGGTCCGCAAGTACCCGCGCACGATCGAGATCGGCGAAGAGCGCGTGAAACGCCTCCGGGTACTCGATGAGGCGCTTGTCGGGCTGGGCCACCTGTGCGAAGAAGGCACGCGTGCCGTCGGGCAGGACCATCCGATCGGCCCCGCCGTGAAGCAGCAGCAAGGGCACCGGAAACTGGGCCGCGCGTCGCACGCGCGCGGCGGCGGCCAGGAGCTCGGCCGCGAGCCTCGCGGAGCCGCGACGATGAAAGAGCGGGTCGGCCAATACCGCGTCACGGGTGACCGGGTCGCGGGAGAGACCGGAGAGATCCAGGCCGGTCTCCAACGCAAATGTCGGCCACACGCGCGACAGGACCCGGCCCAATCCCAGGAGCCAGGCGGGCGTGCCGACGGTCCCAAGCGGCGGCGCGGCCGCGATCACCCCGCGGAGACCCTCGGGGTGCGCCAGCGCGAAGTCGAGCACGAGCAACCCGCCCAGGCTGTGTCCCAGCAGGAACAACGGGCGGTTCGG